>NZ_VMMQ01000061.1:0-4722 GCF_013277295.1 Streptococcus sp. 477 | reverse complement strand
GATGTTGATGAAATTTAAAGAGACTGGGACAAAATTGTCCCAGTCTCTTTCTTGTTAGTGAATTATTCTTCGTATAGAATTTCAGGGTTCGGTATGCTCATCCCTGAACCACCACTACTGTAATTATTTGTTTCTGATTGAGGAAGTGCTATTTGTATTCCACCAGGGCCGTAAGCTACACCTGTAAAAGTTACTCTTTTTATTTTTCCGCTTACATATATTGAACCACTAACTGATTGTCCTGCCCTACCTTGACCGCTTACCGGGTAATATAAGGTACGGCCATTTGTTAATGTAATACGAACTCCTCCAGAGAATTGATAAGAGCTTTTAGTATAAGGTCGTGCGTACCACCATGCTCTACTTCGGTTATCATAAATTTCTATTTTGGAAACTCCACCATTTCCAGTTGCAGTAGAATATGGGGTGATTTGGTTTGCTTTTGGAGTTTCGGCATATGTTGTAACAGTAAATGAAAGAAGAGTGAGAAAGGTAGTTATAAATAAAATAAGTTTTTTCATGGTAGTTCTCCTTTATTTTTTGTATGATTATATCAGAATATTTTTAAAAATGAAAGGGTTTTCTATGAAGGGTGATGTTTTTTTTGATTATTTTTTGAAATCACTTAGGTTTCATCTTGGTGATAGGTGTAAGGATATTGGATTTATAGAGTTTGCTAAGGATGAAAATAATAGTTTTATTATTATAAAGGATTATATTTTAGAATCATTAGTAGTGTTGTCAAATATTTTGAGTAAGGAGAGGATTGTGTTTTCTTGTGGGGTTATTCATAGTAAGGGGGGAGTTACTGGAGTAGAAGTATGTATGAATGTATTAGAGTTAGAAAGATTAAATAATTTGTATAAGATATAGTTTTGAAGAATATTAAAAAATATAATGGAAACTGTCTATGTAGGATGTGTGGAGTTGATAGTATCAATGTTTCCTATGGAGATAATTTTCTCAACTATGTTTACTTTGATTTTTTGGTCGGACAATAGCGAAGCCGTCCGACTGTCATTTTGAAAAAATGACTTTGGGGGACTTATCGAAGTCGCCCAATTTTTCAAAAAATGCCCTTGCGATTCGAGGGCTTTTTTTGTAGTTCTCCCTGGCATAAAGTGGGCGGACTAGCTCTCTGCAAGAGCCTTCGGAGAACGCACTTTTACGAAGTAAAGTATAGTGCGTTATACTTTACATGGAAGTTAGCCGAAATTTGTGCTAAAATTCTAGCTAGAATGTTAGCACAATAGACGAGCAATAGGCTTGCCGGCTCGTCTGTCATTCGCTACTCGAATGACCCACCTGAGGAGGTAAAAGTTATGAGCTACATGGTTGCGAGAATGCAGAAAATGAAAGTTGGGAATTTGGGTGGCGCATATAAGCACAATGAACGGATTTTTGAAAAGCACTCAAACAAAGACATCGACACGAGCAGGTCACACCTCAACTATGAGTTGACGGATCGTGACCGCTCTGTGTCGTATGAACGGCAAATTAAGGACTATGTGAACGAGAACAAGAGTTCTAAACGTGGGATACGGAAAGACGCTGTTTTGTGTGATGAATGGATTATTACGTCAGATAAAGATTTTTTTGAAAAGTTGGGCCAGGAGCAGACGAGAAAATTTTTTGAAACGGCTAAAAACTACTTCGCGGAGAATTACGGAGAAACCAACGTTGCTTATGCCAGTGTACATCTTGATGAGAGTACCCCACACATGCACTTAGGGATTGTGCCAATGAGAAATGGTAAGCTGTCATCAAAGGTTATGTTTAACCGTGAGGAGCTAAAGCATATTCAGGAAGATTTGCCAAAGTACATGAATGAGCATGGTTTTGAGTTGCAACGTGGAAAGCGAGATAGCAAAGAACAGCATTTGAGTGTGGCGGACTACAAGGAAAAAATGGGGCGTGAAGCTCTTAATCAGGAATTGCTAGATTTAGGAGCGCCAAAATATTGGCATACGGAAGAACGTAGACCTGCAACAATGTCAGAAATTCAAGATTATGAGGACATAGGTTCTTTGTTTGCAGATTCAGACGTGACATTTAACATCCGAGAAGCGACGTTGGAAGAGCGTTTCAAATGGCTAGACACTCATAGAAACGATTTAAGGGCAGATTTAGGACGTTTAGAGGGTGTCCTTGAGAAAAAGATTGACGAATACGGTAAAATCGATTCTGAGGCTTCTGAGAGGCTCTCAGAGCTATCTGAGTTAAATTCTGAGGTAAATAGTCGTCAGGAGGAAATAAAGGGGTTAAAAAGCGATTCTAAGCGTCTGAGCGATGATGTGGTTCGTCTGGAGAGAGCTCATAGAGAAAAAACGCAACTTTTGGTGGAACAATCAAGTAACTTATCGAAAATTTCGTATAGAGATTTAGATAGACGTCGAGTTGCCAAAGAGTTGCAGGAAGAATTAGAAAATGCTACTCCTAAACTGTTTGGCGATGGCTTTAATTTTACTTCGGATTTTGTTGGACGACTGAAGACGTTTGTGTCTGATGTTGTAGAGAAGCTGGAGCAGGCGGTCAATCAAAATGAGTTACTTAGAAATGCACTAGCAGGCATGAAAGAAGCAAAGAGTAGGCTTGAAAATAGCCTATCTCATGCAGAATGGAAAAATCAGCAATTAGAGACTGAAAACAAAGCATTAAAGCTAGAAAACAGGGAGTTGAAAGTTTCTAAAAATCTCTTAGATGACCTTTCTGAAGTCATAACAGAAAAAGAAGTAACCAGCCTCAATAAGCGTTTAGAAAACTTAAGAGAGACACGAGAACTGTCTAGGAAAAGACATGAGCCTACAAAAGGGCGGAGTATCTGAGCGATTTATGCCGTGAAAGCTATTTGACAATAAGCTAGGTCAAGTTAGACTGGTTAAGGCGGTTCAGTCTGAACTTTGTTCAGCTGACCGACAAACCAAAGACTAACGACCTAGGTTCCTTGTTGTCAAATAGACCATGGAATAAAGCAAGCGGACATGGTATAATAGCAATATTCTGGCACTAAGCCTTCGAAAGGAGGTGTTTAGCTTGTTAGAACTCATTACTCTTCTTGTTGTTGTCCGAGTAGTGTTGCCCTTAGCGTACGAGTTGGGGAAAGCCTATGGGATGAAGTGGATTGAAAAGCGCTTCGATGACAACGAGAAATAGTGTCACTTTTCACGAACGCTAGTGTGTTGTAGCTAGCGCAAAAAAGCACCCTAAGTCTTGGCGGACAGGGTGCTTTTCGTTTAGCGTGATGAACTCACTACTCTTGTTGTTGATTAAATTATAACATAGTTTTATAATGGGTGTCAAAAATAGACATTTGTGATATAATCAAATTGAGGCGCCTCAGCGATACGGTCGGTGGCGTGAATCTCTTTATAGGTCGGGCAACTGGAAACGGATAGCTCAAAGGGCACTATTTTGTGTCGGGTGTGGGACTGCCTTCAGCTTCGAGCTGTAAAGACCCCGGATGCATTTTTAAGAGATTGGCCCGATAGGGTCTTTTTTTTTGAAAAATTAAAAAAAAATGAAGGATTTTTTCTAAAGGAGTTACTTTCATACTTACTTTATAACTTACTTTATATATACTTTGGGGGTGTCAAAAAGTCAGTATTATCAAGGGTTTGCGAGGAGATAAGTGACAAAAAAGTACGTGATACATGACAAAAAAGTACGTGATACATGACAAAAAAGTACGTGATACATGACAAAAAAGTACGTGATACATGACAAAAAAGTAATAAATTACTTGAAGTTTGTCATGTAATATTATATAATCATTTATGACAAAAAAGTACGTGAGGTTAAGCCATGAAAAAAGGGAAGTCAGAAAATGCGTTTGAGGGCTTGATGTCTAGACAAGATTATCTAGTAGTACAAGCGAATGACCTAGCCAAAGCCTTTGGGAATTTAAAAGCCTTTGAACATAAGCTACTGGACTATTGTTTTAGCTATGTGACCAAAGAAAGCACTGCAACAGATACATTTACGACAAATGCAAAAGAGGTGCTGAAGCACTTTGGATTGAACGCTTCAGGGAAAAACTATGAGCGTGTGGCACGTGGCTTTAAAGCCCTAAACGAAAACACTGCGTTATATCTGCCAATCGTTGAGAATGGCGTTAAAGGGATATTGATGACCCAGTTATTTAGAAAAATTAAATTCTTAGCTAATGGCGAAGTGGAATTTATCTTTTCAGAAGATGCTGCGCCTTACGTATTTGCTTTACGTAGCCAGTTCTTCTCGTTCAAATTGGCAGAGTTAGCTCAAATCAAATCAAAGTATGCCATTATTTTGATGAAATTGTGGGAAGCAAATCGCTTTAAAAATCAACGTGTCACAACCATTCAAGGAGATTTAGACGATTGGCAAGATTGGTTTTTAGGGGAAGAGAGAAGAATGCCCCCTGCAATCTTTGCAAGGAACTGTCTGAAAGTTGGGGCAGAAGAGCTAGAGAAAAAATTAGGGGTAGATGTTTATCTAAACGTAGTTAAAAATGGCCGAAAGGTCATAGGCTATGAAATGCAGATTACTGATAATCGACAAGTACCAACTGCAGAGATAATCAAGCAAGCTGAAGAAAGAAGTCGACAGACAGATATTTATGATTTTTTAGATTAAGCACTGTTCAAAAATCTAAGTATGGTTCAAATGGTTGTAACTGTCATGGAAAACACTTGTTTATATCTAATTTATGAGTAAAAAGATGCTATTGAGATGAAAAAGCAGCTC
>NZ_VMMQ01000060.1:0-16231 GCF_013277295.1 Streptococcus sp. 477 | reverse complement strand
ATACTCAATGAAAATCAAAGAGCAAACTAGGAAGCTAGCCGCAGGCTGTACTTGAGTACGGCAAGGTGACGCTGACGTGGTTTGAATTTGATTTTCGAAGAGTATAAGCAGAATATAGATAGAAGGAGTAGGGAAACCCGCTCCCTCTTGTTTAGGCAATAGTTTGATTGTCAAATTATGACAGTATCGAACTATTACGTAAGCAAGAAACGATGGAGGCACTATGAAAACGCGTATTACAGAATTATTGAACATTGATTATCCTATCTTTCAAGGAGGAATGGCTTGGGTTGCTGATGGTGATTTGGCAGGGGCTGTTTCTAAAGCTGGAGGACTAGGGATTATCGGTGGGGGAAATGCCCCGAAAGAAGTTGTCAAGGCAAATATTGATAAGATCAAATCATTGACGGATAAACCCTTTGGTGTCAACATCATGCTCTTGTCTCCCTTTGTGGAAGATATTGTAGATCTCGTTATCGAGGAAGGTGTTAAGGTAGTGACAACAGGTGCAGGAAATCCTGGTAAATACATGGAACGTTTCCATGAAGCTGGGATAATCGTTATTCCTGTCGTTCCTAGTGTTGCTTTAGCTAAACGCATGGAAAAAATCGGTGCAGACGCTGTTATTGCAGAAGGAATGGAAGCTGGGGGGCATATCGGTAAATTAACAACCATGACCTTGGTGCGACAGGTAGCCACAGCTGTATCTATTCCTGTTATTGCTGCAGGAGGAATTGCGGATGGTGAAGGTGCTGCGGCTGGCTTTATGCTAGGTGCAGAGGCTGTACAGGTGGGGACACGGTTTGTAGTTGCAAAAGAGTCGAATGCCCATCCAAACTACAAGGAGAAAATTTTAAAAGCAAGGGATATTGATACTACGATTTCAGCTCAGCACTTTGGTCATGCTGTTCGTGCTATTAAAAATCAGTTGACTAGAGATTTTGAACTGGCTGAAAAAGATGCCTTTAAGCAGGAAGATCCTGATTTAGAAATCTTTGAACAAATGGGAGCAGGCGCCCTAGCCAAAGCAGTTGTTCACGGTGATGTGGATGGTGGCTCTGTCATGGCAGGTCAAATCGCAGGGCTTGTTTCTAAAGAAGAAACAGCTGAAGAAATCCTAAAAGATTTGTATTACGGAGCAGCTAAGAAAATTCAAGAAGAAGCCTCTCGCTGGGCAGGAGTTGTAAGAAATGACTAAAACAGCCTTTTTATTTGCTGGTCAAGGTGCCCAGTATCTAGGGGTGGGACGGGATCTCTATGATCACTACCCTATTGTCAAAGAAACGATTGATCGAGCGAGTCAGGTGCTCGGTTATGATTTGCGTTATCTCATCGATAGGGAAGAAGACAAACTCAATCAGACCCGCTATACGCAACCAGCCATTCTAGCGACTTCGGTTGCTATCTACCGTTTATTGCAAGAAAAGGGCTATCAGCCTGATATGGTTGCTGGTTTATCTCTTGGAGAATACTCTGCCTTGGTGGCAAGCGGCGCCTTGGATTTTGAAGATGCGGTTGCCTTGGTAGCTAAGCGTGGAGCCTATATGGAAGAAGCGGCTCCTGCTGACTCTGGTAAGATGGTAGCAGTTCTCAATACGCCAGTAGAGGTCATTGAAGAAGCCTGTCAAAAAGCTTCTGAACTTGGAGTGGTTACTCCAGCCAACTATAACACACCTGCACAAATCGTCATTGCTGGAGAAGTGGTTGCAGTTGATCGAGCGGTTGAACTTTTGCAAGAAGCAGGTGCCAAACGCTTGATTCCTCTCAAGGTGTCAGGTCCCTTTCACACCGCTCTCCTTGAACCTGCTAGCCAGAAACTAGCTGAAACTCTAGCTCAGGTAAGTTTTTCAGATTTTACTTGTCCCCTAGTCGGCAATACAGAAGCTGCTGTGATGCAAAAAGAGGACATTGCTCAGCTCTTGACGCGTCAGGTCAAGGAACCCGTTCGTTTCTATGAAAGTATTGGGGTCATGCAAGAAGCAGGCATAAGCAACTTTATCGAGATTGGACCGGGGAAAGTCTTGTCAGGTTTTGTTAAAAAAATTGATCAAACTGCTCACTTAGCTCATGTGGAAGATCAAGCGAGTTTAGTAGCACTTTTAGAAAAATAGACTAAAATAAGTAGAAGTTTTGAAAGGAAAAAAATGAAACTAGAACATAAAAATATCTTTATTACAGGTTCGAGTCGTGGAATTGGTCTTGCCATCGCCCACAAATTTGCTCAAGCAGGAGCCAACATTGTCTTAAACAGTCGTGGGGCAATCTCAGAAGAATTGCTCGCTGAGTTTTCAAACTATGGTATCAAGGTGGTTCCCATTTCAGGAGATGTATCAGATTTTGCAGACGCTAAGCGTATGATTAATCAAGCTATTGCAGAACTGGGTTCAGTAGATGTTTTGGTCAACAATGCAGGGATCACCCAAGATACTCTTATGCTCAAGATGACAGAAGCAGATTTTGAAAAAGTGCTCAAGGTCAATCTGACTGGTGCCTTTAATATGACACAATCAGTCTTGAAACCGATGATGAAAGCCAGAGAAGGTGCTATCATTAATATGTCTAGTGTTGTTGGTTTGATGGGGAATATTGGTCAAGCTAACTATGCTGCTTCTAAGGCTGGCTTGATTGGCTTTACCAAGTCTGTGGCACGCGAGGTCGCTAGTCGGAATATACGAGTCAATGTGATTGCTCCAGGAATGATTGAGTCTGATATGACCGCTATCTTATCAGATAAGATTAAGGAAGCTACACTAGCTCAGATTCCGATGAAAGAATTTGGGCAGGCAGAGCAGGTTGCAGATTTGACAGTATTTTTAGCAGGCCAAGATTATCTAACTGGTCAAGTGGTTGCCATTGATGGTGGCTTAAGTATGTAGCGAAAGCTAGAGGTGAAAAGAATGAAACTAAATCGAGTAGTGGTAACAGGTTATGGAGTAACATCTCCAATCGGAAATACACCAGAAGAATTTTGGAATAGTTTAGCAACTGGGAAAATCGGCATTGGTGGCATTACAAAATTTGATCATAGTGACTTTGATGTGCATAATGCGGCAGAAATCCAAGATTTTCCGTTCGATAAATACTTTGTAAAAAAAGATACCAACCGTTTTGATAACTATTCTTTATATGCCTTGTATGCAGCCCAAGAGGCTGTAAATCATGCCAATCTTGATGTAGAGGCTCTTAATAGGGATCGTTTTGGTGTTATCGTTGCATCTGGTATTGGTGGAATCAAGGAAATTGAAGATCAGGTACTTCGCCTTCATGAAAAAGGACCCAAACGTGTCAAACCAATGACTCTTCCAAAAGCTTTACCAAATATGGCTTCTGGGAATGTAGCCATGCGTTTTGGTGCAAACGGTGTTTGTAAATCTATCAATACTGCCTGCTCTTCATCAAATGATGCGATTGGGGATGCCTTCCGCTCCATTAAGTTTGGTTTCCAAGATGTGATGTTGGTGGGAGGAACAGAAGCTTCTATTACACCTTTTGCCATCGCTGGTTTCCAAGCCTTAACAGCTCTCTCTACTACAGAGGATCCAACTCGTGCTTCGATCCCATTTGATAAGGATCGCAATGGGTTTGTTATGGGTGAAGGTTCAGGGATGTTGGTTCTAGAAAGTCTTGAACACGCTGAAAAACGTGGAGCTACTATCCTGGCTGAAGTGGTTGGTTACGGAAATACTTGTGATGCCTACCACATGACTTCTCCACATCCAGAAGGTCAGGGAGCTATCAAGGCCATCAAACTAGCCTTGGAAGAAGCTGAGATTTCTCCAGAGCAAGTAGCCTATGTCAATGCTCACGGAACGTCAACTCCTGCCAATGAAAAAGGAGAAAGTGGTGCTATCGTAGCTGTTCTTGGTAAGGAAGTACCTGTATCATCAACCAAGTCTTTTACAGGACATTTGCTGGGGGCTGCGGGTGCAGTAGAAGCTATCGTCACCATCGAAGCTATGCGTCATAACTTTGTACCAATGACAGCTGGGACAAGTGAAGTATCAGATTATATCGAAGCTAATGTCGTTTATGGACAAGGCTTGGAGAAAGAAATTCCATACGCTATTTCAAATACTTTTGGTTTTGGAGGCCACAATGCAGTTCTTGCTTTCAAACGTTGGGAGAATAGATAAGTATGAATTTAAACGATATTAAAGACTTGATGACTCAATTTGACCAGTCAAGTTTGAGAGAATTTTCTTATAAAAATGGGACGGATGAGTTGCAGTTTAGCAAGAATGAAGCGAGATCTGTGCCTGAAGTTGCAACTCAAGTCGCTCCAGCACCCGTTCTAGCAACACCGAGTCCAGTAGCTCCTACATCTGCTCCAGCAGAGACTGTAGCAGAAGAAGTTCCAGCTCCAGCTGAAGCAAGTGTGGCTACTGAGGGAAATCTTGTAGAGAGTCCACTTGTTGGAGTGGTTTACTTGGCTGCTGGACCAGATAAACCTGCCTTCGTTACAGTTGGTGATAGTGTCAAAAAAGGTCAAACATTGGTCATTATCGAAGCCATGAAAGTCATGAATGAAATCCCAGCTCCTAAGGATGGTGTGGTAACGGAAATTCTCGTCTCTAACGAAGAAATGGTTGAGTTTGGTAAAGGATTGGTATGTATCAAATGATCGATATTCAAGGAATCAAAGAAGCCCTTCCCCACCGTTATCCTATGCTTCTAGTGGACCGTGTCTTGGAAGTGAGCGAGGATACCATTGTTGCTATCAAAAATGTGACCATCAACGAGCCTTTCTTTAACGGTCATTTTCCTCAATACCCAGTTATGCCAGGTGTTCTGATTATGGAAGCCTTGGCGCAAACTGCTGGTGTGTTGGAGTTATCAAAACCTGAAAATAAAGGAAAACTGGTCTTTTACGCTGGTATGGACAAGGTTAAGTTCAAGAAGCAAGTTGTACCAGGCGACCAATTGGTTATGACAGCGACTTTTGTAAAACGTCGTGGCACCATAGCTGTGGTTGAAGCAAAGGCTGAAGTGGATGGCAAGCTTGCAGCCAGTGGTACCCTTACTTTTGCAATTGGGAACTAAGGAGGTTCTCCATGTTTCGAAAAATTTTAATTGCCAATCGTGGTGAAATTGCGGTTCGTATTATCCGTGCGGCACGTGAATTGGGGATTGCGACGGTAGCGGTTTATTCAACTGCTGATAAGGAAGCCCTCCATACGCTTTTAGCAGATGAAGCGGTTTGTATCGGCCCTGGCAAGGCTACAGAGTCTTATCTCAATATTAATGCGGTTCTATCAGCTGCAGTCTTGACTGAGGCAGAAGCTATTCACCCAGGTTTTGGATTTCTCAGTGAAAATTCCAAATTTGCAACCATGTGTGAAGAGGTGGGAATCAAGTTTATCGGTCCATCTGGCCATGTTATGGATATGATGGGGGATAAGATCAATGCGCGTGCTCAGATGATCAAAGCTGGTGTTCCAGTCATTCCAGGTTCGGATGGAGAAGTGCATAACTCTGAAGAAGCTTTGATTGTTGCTGAAAAAATTGGCTATCCTGTTATGCTCAAGGCTTCAGCAGGTGGAGGTGGTAAAGGGATTCGTAAGGTTGAAAAACCAGATGACCTCGTTTCTGCCTTTGAAACTGCCTCTAGTGAGGCCAAGGCCAATTATGGCAATGGTGCCATGTACATAGAACGGGTTATCTATCCAGCTCGGCACATTGAGGTTCAAATCCTAGGTGATGAGCATGGACATGTGATTCACTTGGGTGAACGGGATTGTTCTCTTCAAAGGAATAACCAAAAGGTTTTGGAAGAAAGTCCCTCGATTGCAATCGGAAAAACGCTGCGTCATGAAATAGGTGCTGCTGCTGTTCGAGCGGCAGAGTTTGTTGGCTATGAGAATGCAGGGACTATTGAGTTTCTTCTTGATGAAGCAAGTAGCAACTTCTACTTCATGGAAATGAATACTCGTGTTCAGGTGGAACATCCAGTAACAGAATTTGTTTCAGGTGTGGATATCGTTAAGGAACAGATTCGCATTGCGGCAGGTCAGCCCCTGTCTGTTAAGCAAGAAGATATTGTCCTACGCGGTCATGCCATCGAGTGTCGTATCAATGCAGAAAACCCAGCCTTTAACTTTGCTCCAAGTCCAGGTAAGATTACCAATCTCTATCTGCCAAGTGGTGGAGTTGGCTTGCGCGTGGATTCAGCAGTTTATCCAGGCTATACTATTCCGCCTTATTATGATAGTATGATTGCCAAAATCATCGTACACGGCGAAAATCGTTTTGACGCCTTGATGAAAATGCAACGTGCCCTCTATGAATTAGAGATTGAAGGAGTGCAGACCAATGCAGATTTCCAGCTTGACCTCATTTCAGATCGCAATGTCATTGCTGGGGATTATGATACTTCCTTCTTGATGGAAACCTTCTTACCTAAATATCAAGAAAAAGAATAAAATGACTTTAAGAGTTTAAACCGAAAAGGGGAATCAATGGCTCTATTTAGTAAAAAAGATAAGTATATTCGAATCAATCCCAATCGTTCGGTTAGGGAAAAACCTCAAGCTAAGCCAGAGGTTCCAGATGAATTATTTTCCCAGTGTCCAGGCTGTAAGCATACCATTTATCAGAAGGATCTGGGAAGTGAGCGTATCTGTCCGCACTGTAGCTATACCTTTCGTATTTCTGCCCAAGAACGCTTGGCTTTGATGATTGATATGGGAACCTTCAAGGAATTGTTTACAGGGATTGAAAGCAAGGATCCCTTGCATTTCCCTGGTTATCAAAAGAAACTAGCAACTATGCGTGAAAAAACAGGTCTGGATGAAGCCGTTGTGACAGGAACAGCTCTTATAAAAGGTCAGACTGTGGCTCTTGGGATTATGGATTCTAACTTTATCATGGCTTCTATGGGTACGGTTGTAGGTGAAAAAATCACTCGTTTGTTTGAGTATGCGACTGTCGAAAAATTGCCAGTTGTCCTATTCACAGCCTCTGGTGGAGCCCGTATGCAGGAAGGAATCATGAGTCTCATGCAGATGGCTAAGATCTCTGCGGCGGTTAAACGCCATTCAAATGCTGGTCTCTTTTACCTGACCATTTTGACAGATCCAACGACTGGTGGTGTGACAGCTTCTTTCGCTATGGAAGGCGATATCATTCTGGCTGAACCACAGAGCTTGGTTGGTTTTGCTGGGCGTCGTGTGATTGAAAATACGGTTCGTGAAAGCTTGCCTGAGGATTTCCAAAAGGCAGAATTCCTATTAGAACATGGCTTTGTGGATGCTATTGTCAAAAGAAGAGACTTACCAGATATGATTGCTAGCCTAGTCAGATTGCATGGAGGGAGTCCTAGATGAATATTGCAAAAATAGTCAGAGAAGCGCGTGAGCAGAGTCGCTTGACAACCTTGGACTTTGCGACAGGCATTTTTGATGAATTTATCCAATTACATGGTGACCGTTCTTTTCGTGATGATGGTGCAGTTGTTGGTGGTATTGGTTGGCTTGGAGACCAAGCTGTAACAGTGGTTGGTATCCAAAAAGGCAAGAGTTTGCAAGACAACCTCAAACGGAATTTTGGCCAACCACATCCAGAAGGCTACCGAAAGGCACTGCGGTTGATGAAACAGGCTGAGAAATTTGGCCGTCCAGTTGTGACCTTTATCAATACAGCAGGTGCTTATCCTGGTGTCGGAGCGGAAGAACGTGGACAGGGAGAAGCTATTGCTCGCAATCTCATGGAAATGAGTGATTTGAAAGTTCCTATTATTGCCATCATTATCGGTGAAGGTGGTTCAGGTGGGGCTCTGGCTCTAGCCGTTGCGGACCGTGTTTGGATGCTGGAAAATTCTATCTATGCTATTCTCAGTCCAGAAGGCTTTGCTTCCATTTTATGGAAGGACGGAACTCGTGCCATGGAAGCAGCAGAACTGATGAAAATCACTTCCCATGAACTGTTAGAAATGGACGTGGTGGACAAGGTGATTTCTGAAGCAGGACTTTCTAGTAAAGAACTGATTAAGAGTGTCAAGAAAGAACTTCAAGCTGAGCTGGCTAGACTTTCACAAAAACCGCTAGAAGAGTTGCTGGAAGAACGCTATCAACGATTTAGAAAATACTAATACCTCAGAATACGCAAAAACTAGAACTGGCAGTTAGTTCTAGTTTTTATGTGGTTCTTACTCTGTATCAAGGACGAAGTAAAAGGTGCTTGGAAGACCAAACACCTTTTCGATTATTCATTTTTTTCTGTTACAAACTGGCTGAGCAGTCCGTTGATAAAGCGGGCTGATTTTTGATCTGAAAAATTCTTAGCGAGTTCAATAGCTTCATTGACTGCTACCAGCTGAGGTGTATCAAATGATGTGATTTCAAAGATACCCAAGCGTAGTAAGTTTTTTTCGACCAAAGTCAAACGTTCAACTGTCCAGCCTGACTTGAGGTGCTGGTTGATTTGTTTATCCAACTCTTCTTTTTGAGCTTGGATACCAGAAACCAAGTTTAGAAGAAAGGCTGGGATTTGCACATCTGCATCTTCACGGTCATGTGTGTAGGCAAAGCGACAAGCCGTTTCCATATCTGTACCGAATTCAAGGCTCATAAGAGCTTGAAAAGCGCATTTACGAAGTTCGCGTCTAGATTCTAATAATGGACTAGTCATTGAGGAAGTCCTCGTTAAATAGATCTTTCAACTCAGGTTTTGGTGTTTTATCTGGAACGATTCCTGTAACATGGATATTGACAGCAGAAAGTTCCACATCAGCCATATCATGGACAGCATCTTTGACCGCTTTTTGAATAGCAAGAGCCACTTTTGGTACTTTCACACCGTACTCAAGGTAGAGGTAGATGTCAGCAGTTAGTTCTTCATTGCTTTCTTTTAAGTAGACACCACGACCAAGAGAGAGTTTTGATAGGGTGTCAGATACGGATTTATTTGAAAATGAGTGGACACCCTCAACTTTAGCAGTTGCGATGGCAATAATTTTTTCAAGTACACGTGGAGCGATAACGATTTCGCCAAATTGTTCTTCAATTCCCATAGAATGACCTCTTTCTAGAGATTAGGCACGAGAAACGTAAGTTCCTTCTGCAGTGTTGATGATCAATTTTTGTCCAGCTTCGATGAAGTCAGGAACGTTGACAACAAGTCCAGTTTCCATAGTTGCTGGTTTACCAGAACCTGTAACAGTAGCACCTTTGATAGATGGTTGTGTTTCAGCAACTGTCAATTCAACAGTAGTTGGTACAGTTACACCGATTACTTCAGTTCCGTAGAATTGGATTTTCACATCAGAGTTTTCAAGGATGTAAAGCAACTCATTTTCAACATTTACGACTGGTATTTCGTATTGGTCGTAAGTTTCAGTGTTCATGAAGTAGGCAGTTTCATCCATTTTGTACAAGTATTGAGCTGGAACAGTTTCGATAATAGCTTGTTCGAATTTTTCTTCTGGACGGTAGCTTGTATCAAATGTAGAACCAGTACGGACATCACGCAATTTCATACGCATGATTGTGTTCCCTTTACCTGGTTTGTGGTGGCTAGCTTCCAAAACGCGGATCAATTTTCCGTCTGCAGTTTCAAATGTCATACCAGCTTTCAATTTGCTTGCTTCAATCATGTTTTTACCTCTTTAATAAATATTATTACTCTTCATTTTACCATAAAATCTTCTGGAAATAAAGCCAAAATAGTTATTGGGAGATGGTAGGGGAGAAAAAACCAACCTCAAGGCTGGTTTCTTTTACATATTAATCTTCTTTCAACTTCGCCAATTCCTGTGCAAGTAGTTTAAGGGCAACTTGTGGGTTGGCTTGGCCTTTGGTTGCCTTCATAAGGAATCCTGTAAAGGCCTTGTCGGCGTTACGTTTGCCTGACTTGAAGTCGGCAACAGCAGCTTCGTTATCGGCAAAGACTTGGTGGATGATTGGGATCAAGATAGCTGGATCTGAAATTTGAACCATACCTGCTTTTTCCACGTATTCACGCGCGCCACCGCCATTTTTAGCTAGATGGACAAAGACTTTCTTGGCAATCTTAGATGAAATAGTACCGTCTTCGATGATGGCAATCATTTCAACCAAGTTTTCTGGTGTCAATTCGATTTGTTCCAGTGTTTTACCTTCAGCATTCAAGAACTGAGCGACTTCCCCTTGGAGCCAGTTAGAGACTTGTTTGGCATCACCACCTAGGGCAACAGCTTTTTCAAAGAAGTCAGAAGTGACTTTATTAGCAGTCAACTGACTAGCATCGTAGTCTGATAAACCAAGGTCAGATACATAACGCGCACGACGTTCTTTTGGAAACTCTGGCAACTCAGTCCGCATTTCCTCAATCCACTCGTCAGAAATTTCAAAGAGGGGTAGGTCTGGTTCTGGGAAGTAGCGGTAGTCAGCAGCCCCTTCCTTGACACGCATGAGGATGGTTGCTTTATTCGCTTCATCGTAACGGCGTGTTTCTTGGCGGATTTGACCACCTGAGCGAAGAATTTCAGCCTGGCGTTGGACTTCGTATTCAAGACCTTTACGAACGTTTGAGAAGGAGTTGAGGTTCTTCAATTCAGTCTTGGTACCGAATTTCTCTTGACCATAAGGACGAAGGGAGATGTTGGCATCCACACGCATCGAACCTTCCTCCATCTTAACGTCAGAAATGCCAGCGTACTGGATAACTTCCTTGAGGGCTGTCAGATAAGCATAGGCTTCTTCAGGAGAACGCATATCTGCCTCAGATACAATCTCAATCAAGGGAACCCCTTGGCGGTTGAGGTCAACATAAGAGTAGCCATCTGTACCATGGGTGTTTTTACCAGCGTCTTCCTCTAGGTGGGCACGTTCGATACCGATTTTCTTGGTCGTACCGTCTTCTAGTTCGACTTCAATCCAGCCATTATATCCGATTGGTTCATCAAATTGAGAAATTTGGTAGGCTTTGGGGTTATCAGGATAGAAGTAGCTCTTGCGGTCAAAGTGCATCTTTTTGTGGATGTCCATGTTGAGGGCAAGAGCAGCCTTGATTCCGGCATCGACAACCCCTTTATTGAGAACTGGCAGAACTCCTGGGAAAGACCAGTCAATCACGTTAGTGTTGGCATTTTGATCATTTCCGAAGTGGGCAGAAGTAGGTGAGAAGATTTTTGAATTGGTGTTGAGCTCTACGTGGACTTCAAGTCCGATGACTGTTTCAAAGTTCATTAGTTGTCACCTCCAAAAATCTCGGGTTGTTGTTTGTGGTAGTCTGTTGTTGCTTCAAAAGCAGCAGCAGCTTGGTAAATGGTTTCCTCAGAGTACTTGGGACCAATCAATTGGAGTCCGACAGGTAGACCTTGAGAGAATCCAGCAGGAATCGAAATTCCAGGAAGTCCTGCCAAGTTTACAGGTATGGTCAATAGGTCGGCTAAGTACATGGCAACTGGGTCATGGTTGAGAGAATTCAAGTCATAGGCAACACTTGGAGCAGTTGGACCCAAAATCAAATCATAATCCGCGAAGACTTTTTCGAAATCTTGAATGATAAGTGTACGGACCTGTCCAGCCTTCTTGTAGTAGGCATCGTAGTAACCTGATGAAAGACTGAAAGTACCCAGCATGATACGGCGCTTCACTTCTTCACCAAAACCTTGGCTACGGCTGTTTACATAGATTTCATCAAGATTAGTCGCATCTTCTGCGCGGTAGCCGTAACGGATACCGTCAAAACGTTGCAAGTTTGATGAAGCTTCTGATGAAGCGATGATGTAATAAACGGCAACACCGTATTTAGAGTGAGGAAGGCTGACTTCTTCGACGATAGCACCCAATTTTTCAAAGTGTTTGGCCGCGTTTAAGATTGTTTCCTTAACCTCTGGATCAATTCCTTCGCCTAGGTATTCCTTAGGCAAAGCAATTTTCATGCCCTTGATGTCTTGGCCGATTTTTGAAGTAAAGTCGGCGATGCGGACAGGAGCAGAAGTAGAGTCTTTAGCATCTTCGCTGGCAATAGCGTTGAGCAAGAGGGCATTTTCCTTAACAGTTGGTGCGAAAGGTCCGATTTGGTCTAATGAGCTACCGAAGGCAATGAGACCGAAACGAGAAACTGTTCCGTAGGTTGGTTTGAGACCAACGATCCCGTTGAAGGCAGCAGGTTGGCGGATGGAACCACCCGTATCAGAACCAAGTGACAAGGGGACTTGTCCTGAGGCTACAGCTGCAGCTGAACCACTTGATGAACCACCAGGAACCTTGCTGTGGTCCCAAGCATTTTTAGTTGCTCCGTAGTGAGAAGTCTCACCAGAACCACCCATGGCAAATTCGTCCATGTTAGTTTTTCCTACGACAATCATGCCCTTGGCTTTTGCATTAGCAACCGCAGTTGCATCAAAGATCGGCTCGTAGTTGTAGAGCATTTTTGAGGCAGCGGTTGTGAGAATACCGTCTGTAGAGATGTTATCCTTTACTGCAAGCGGAATTCCTGAAAGGACATTATCAGTGTCAATTCCAGCTTCATCAATGGCTTTAGCTTGAACAAGAGCTTGCTCTTCAGCGATGGTAACAAAAGCGTTGATAGCTGTCTCGCGAGACTTGATATCTTCAAGCGTAGCTTGTGTTAATTCTGTTGCAGAAATTTCCTTAGAGACAAGGAGATTGTGCAAGTCTTCAATGGTTTTATTGTTGAAAGTCATTAGGCATCTCCTCCATCGTCTAGGATAGCTGGTACCTTGATATAGTAGTTGTCTTTTTCAGGTACGTTTTTAAACAAGCGATCACGGTCTGTTCCTTCTTCAGCCACATCAGGGCGGAGTACGGTCTTGCGGTCAGCCATGGTCGTAGTAGGTGCGACACCAGTTGTGTCAACTTCGTCCAGCAATTCAACCATGTCAACAATTTTAGACAAGGTCGTTGCAAAGGCAGCAGTTTCTTCTTCAGAGAATTTTAATTTTGAAAGATTGGCAACGTGTGTTACCTCTTCTTGCGTAATTTTCATCTTACATCCTTTCGTGAAATGATGATTTTTAGTCTGTTCTATTTTACCATATTTTCCTATAAATAAGGGAGGGGGAAGTGAAAAGAAATAGAAATTGAAAAAAATGCTAAAATCCGATATAATGGAGTGTTGAAAGGAATGGTAAAATCCAATGTAAAAATCATTCTTAGCTATTGAAACAAGAAAAATAGAGAATCAAAGAAAGAGAACTTATGAATATTCAAGAAGAAATTAAGAAACGTCGTACCTTTGCCATCATCTCTCACCCAGACGCGGGGAAAACAACCATCACTGAGCAGTTGCTCTACTTTGGGGGCGAGATTCGTGAGGCTGGTACCGTAAAAGGAAAGAAAACAGGGACTTTTGCCAAGTCTGACTGGATGGATATCGAGAAGCAACGTGGGATTTCGGTTACTTCATCTGTGATGCAGTTTGACTACGATGGCAAGCGCGTGAATATCCTTGACACACCAGGGCATGAGGATTTCTCAGAAGATACCTATCGTACCTTGATGGCGGTGGATGCTGCGGTCATGGTCGTGGACTCTGCCAAGGGTATCGAGGCGCAGACAAAGAAATTGTTTGAAGTTGTCAAACACCGTGGTATTCCAGTCTTTACCTTTATGAACAAGCTAGACCGTGACGGTCGTGAGCCACTGGACCTCTTGCAAGAATTGGAAGAAGTCTTGGGTATTGCGAGCTATCCGATGAACTGGCCAATCGGGATGGGGAAAGCTTTTGAAGGGCTCTATGACCTCTATAACCAACGCTTGGAGCTCTATAAGGGGGATGAGCGTTTTGCCAGTTTAGAAGATGGGGACAAGCTTTTTAGCAGCAATCCTTTCTACGAGCAGGTAAAAGATGATATTGAACTTTTAAATGAAGCTGGAAATGAGTTTTCAGAGGAAGCTATCCTTGCTGGAGAATTGACACCTGTCTTCTTCGGTTCGGCTTTGACAAATTTTGGTGTGCAGACCTTCCTTGAGACTTTCCTTAAGTTTGCTCCAGAACCACATGGACACAAGAAAACAGATGGCGAAATTGTGGATCCTTACGACAAGGATTTTTCAGGATTTGTCTTTAAAATCCAAGCCAATATGGACCCTCGTCACCGTGACCGCATTGCCTTTGTCCGTATCGTATCTGGTGAATTTGAGCGCGGTATGAGTGTTAACCTGCCTCGTACTGGTAAGGGGGCTAAACTGTCGAATGTGACTCAGTTTATGGCGGAAAGTCGTGAGAATGTAACCAATGCCGTGGCAGGTGATATCATCGGGGTTTACGATACAGGTACTTATCAGGTTGGTGACACTTTGACAGTTGGAAAAAACAAGTTTGAGTTTGAACCGCTGCCAACCTTTACTCCTGAAATTTTCATGAAAGTATCTGCTAAGAACGTTATGAAACAAAAATCTTTCCACAAGGGAATCGAGCAATTGGTGCAAGAAGGAGCTATTCAGCTTTATAAGAATTACCAAACAGGCGAGTACATGCTGGGAGCTGTTGGTCAACTTCAGTTTGAAGTCTTTAAGCACCGTATGGAAGGCGAGTACAATGCAGAAGTGGTCATGAGCCCAATGGGTAAAAAGACCGTTCGTTGGATTAAACCTGAGGACTTGGATGAACGCATGTCATCAAGCCGCAATATCTTGGCTAAAGACCGTTTCGACCAATCAGTCTTTCTCTTTGAAAATGACTTTGCTCTCCGTTGGTTTGCGGACAAGTATCCAGATGTAGAGTTGGAAGAGAAGATGTGACTCAGTACCAACAATTGGAACTAAAGTTCCTAATTGTTGGACGCTAGTCGCTATTTGGCGAACTAGCTAATTGCCTCACTAACTGAGTTTTACAAATGGAATTGATTTGTAAAACTCAGTGTCGTAGTTCAGTAAATTTATTTGATTGTGTAACAATCTAAGTAACTAACGAGTCTGGGACAAAAGTCTAACCTTAAATATAAAAAGCGAACAAAACAAGTTATCTGACACTCAGAATTCTGTTTTGTTTGCTTTTTTGTCTAATCTATCGATTTTAAAAACTTATAATAAAGAATTCATAAAATCAAAATCTTTTTGTCCCAGACTCTAGGCGCTCCACTAGTAAAGTTTTACGAATAATATCGATTCGTAAAACTTTACGTCGTAACTGGTAGTGAGCGGTCTAGCTAACTGCCTCACTAACTACGTTTGGCAAATAGAATCGATTGGTCAAACTACGTGTCGTAGTATAACAATCGGCTTACCTAAACGCTTCACTAGGAAAAATCCACGAATAATATTGATTCGTGGATTTTTCCGTTGTAGCAGAAAGTAGGTAGCCTAGCTAACTGCCTTACTAACTACGTTTGGCAAATGAAATCGATTTGTAAAACTCCGTGTCGTAATGTAAAAATTGTAAACCGTAATGGGACTTCATCTAAAATCTCCACTGGTATGGTTTTACGAACGAATAGGCGAAAATAATGGTTACGTAGAAACATATGATGGGAATAAAAAGAAATGAGATAAAGAGTGAAAGAAGAGAAAAAAGCGATTGTCTTAGGTGCAGATAATGCTTATATGGATAAAGTTGAAACAACAATAAAATCTCTTTGTGTTCATCTATTATAATCTTAAGTTTTATGTTTTTAATGATGACCTTCCGCGAGAATGGTTCCAATTGATGGAAAAAAGACTAGAGACTTTGAATAGTGAGATTGTGAATGTTTAGATTGACAGTAGTATTCTGAAAGGTTATCGTCTCCCCTTTGAGGGACTTTCATATGCGGCTTTTTTAGGTATTTTATTCCAAAGTATGTAAGCGAGTCTCGTGTACTGTATTTGGATTTAGATATTGTTGTAAGAAAATCGATAGATGAGCTGTGGGATTTGGACTTGACGGATATACCCTTAGCTGCAGTTAGAGATGATTTTTATACACATAATTTTAATTCTGGTGTTCTGTTAATCAACAATGGTATGTGGAGAGCAGAAAATGTCACGCAAGACCTGATTTAAGACACAAATAAAAAATCTTCCAATTCTCTGTTTCCGTGTCTGAAGGTTTCTTTTCCTTTCTGTTGATAGACTAGTAGCAGACGATTGATTTGTCTTTCAGAAAGATTAAGTTCGACACAGGCTTGTTTCTTTGTTTTCTTTCCTTGGGCAATAGCTGTTATAGTCATTTAGTTTTAAAAAGCGTTCCAAACATTCAAAAATAGTTGGGACTTCCCTTAATAAATCTGTTACTTTCTTTTTCAAGATAGCCCAAGCTTACTCAATAGGATTCAAATCTGGTGAATAAGGCGGTAGAGGTAAGAAAA
>NZ_VMMQ01000006.1:0-10500 GCF_013277295.1 Streptococcus sp. 477 | reverse complement strand
TTTAATACTCAATGAAAATCAAAGAGCAAACTAGGAAGCTAGCCGCAGGCTGTACTTGAGTACGGCAAGGTGAAGCTGACGTGGTTTGAATTTGATTTTCGAAGAGTATAAACATTAGAATTTTCTCCTACTTGGTGTGGACTGGGTAGGAGAATTTTATTTTTAGACAATTCTCATTTTTAAGAATCTTGAAAACATTCAATATTTACTTCGTGAAGCTTTTTTCATACTCCTATTCATGATATACTAGGTCAGTATTTTATAAATATAAAGGAGATTTTCATGGCTAAAAAAGGTGCCCTAACAGGTTTACTCCTGTTTGGAATATTTTTTGGTGCGGGGAACTTGATTTTTCCGCCTTCTCTGGGTGCTCTATCTGGAGAACATTTTCTTCCTGCCATCGCAGGTTTTGTCTTTTCAGGCGTCGGTATCGCCGTCTTGACTCTGATTATTGGAACGCTAAATCCTAAAGGATATATCTACGAGATTTCAACAAAGATAGCGCCTTGGTTTGCGACTCTTTACCTCTCAGTTCTTTACTTGTCAATCGGTCCATTCTTTGCTATCCCACGTACTGCTACAACAGCTTACGAAGTAGGGGTTAGCCCCCTTTTGTCGGATGCAAATAAAGGTCTTGGTTTGATTGTCTTTACAGTTCTGTATTTTGCAGCAGCCTATTTGATTTCGCTTAATCCATCAAAAATCTTAGACCGTATCGGCCGTATTTTAACACCAGTCTTTGCTATTTTGATTGTTATTTTGGTTGTCCTAGGAGCTATCAAATACGGTGGAACAAGTCCTCAAGCTGCTTCAGCTGCTTATCAAGCTTCTGCCTTTGGGACAGGTTTCCTAGAAGGTTATAATACCTTGGATGCCCTTGCCTCAGTTGCCTTTAGTGTAATCGCAGTCCAAACCTTGAAACAACTTGGCTTCTCAAGTAAGAAAGAATACATTTCGACTATTTGGGTTGTTGGTATCGTTGTTGCCCTTGCCTTCAGCGCTCTTTACATCGGCTTAGGTTTCCTTGGAAATCATTTCCCAGTACCAGCTGAAGCGATGAAGGGTGGAACACCAGGTGTTTACATCTTGTCACAAGCCACTCAAGAAATCTTCGGCTCAACAGCTCAACTCTTCCTTGCAGCTATGGTTACTGTAACCTGCTTCACAACAACAGTTGGTTTGATTGTGTCGACAGCTGAGTTCTTTAATGAACGCTTCCCACAAATTAGCTACAAGGTTTATGCGACCGCCTTTACCTTGATTGGATTTGCCATTGCCAATTTGGGTCTTGATGCGATTATCAAGTACTCCATTCCAGTATTGGTTATCTTGTACCCAATCACCATTGCCATCGTTATGATTGTCATTGTCAACAAATTTGTAGCTCTTTCAAAACCAGGTATGCAGTTGACAATTGCTGTGGTTACAGCTATTGCTATTGCAAGCGTACTAGGAAGCTCGTTTAAGGTTGAGTTTCTTGCAAACCTTGTCAACGCTCTTCCTTTTGCTAAGGCATCTCTCCCATGGTTGGTACCAGCCATCGTTGGAATCTTGCTATCATTGGTTCTACCAAACAAGCAAGAAAGTGATGTTTTTGAAATGGAATAATTACTAATACTCTTCGAAAATCTCTTCAAACCGCGTCAACGTCGCCTTGTCGTACTCAAGTACAGCCTGCGGCTAGTTTCCTAGTTTGCTCTTTGATTTTCATTGAGTATAAAATCACTTTTGTAGCCAAGTCTACAGGAGTGATTTTCTTTTTTTATCCGATGATAAATGTGTTATAATAGGTAGCAAAAGAGGTGAAGAAATGAATCAAACAGTAGAATATATCAAAGAACTAACAGCCATTGCGTCGCCAACGGGCTTCACTCGGGAGATTTCGGACTATTTAGTCAAGACTCTAGAAGGTTTTGGTTACCAACCGGTTCGCACGGCCAAGGGCGGTGTCAATGTAACTATTAAAGGTCAAAATGATGAGCAACAACGTTATGTGACTGCCCATGTAGATACGCTTGGTGCTATTGTCCGTGCTGTCAAACCAGATGGCCGTCTCAAAATGGACCGTATCGGTGGTTTTCCTTGGAACATGATTGAAGGTGAAAACTGTACCGTTCATGTGGCTAGCACAGGTGAAAAAGTATCAGGAACCATCCTCATCCACCAAACTTCTTGTCATGTCTATAAGGATGCAGGAACTGCAGAACGCACGCAGGAAAATATGGAAGTGCGTTTGGATGCAAAAGTAACCAGTGAAAAAGAAACTCGTGCTCTTGGTATTGAGGTCGGTGATTTTATCAGCTTTGATCCACGAACCGTCGTGACAGAGACGGGTTTTATCAAGTCTCGTCATTTGGACGATAAGGTCAGTGCAGCGATTTTACTTAATCTTCTTCGTATTTATAAGGAAGAGAAGATTGAATTACCAGTAACAACTCATTTTGCTTTTTCAGTCTTTGAAGAAGTAGGCCACGGTGCTAACTCTAATATTCCTGCTCAGGTAGTAGAATATCTGGCTGTGGATATGGGAGCTATGGGAGATGACCAGCAGACAGATGAGTACACAGTGTCCATCTGTGTCAAGGATGCTTCTGGACCTTATCACTATGACTTCCGTCAACATTTGGTTGCCTTGGCGAAAGAGCAAGATATTCCATTTAAGCTGGACATCTATCCATTTTATGGTTCGGATGCTTCAGCGGCTATGTCCGCAGGTGCAGAAGTCAAACACGCTCTGCTTGGTGCTGGTATCGAGTCTAGTCATTCTTATGAGCGTACTCATATTGACTCGGTGGTCGCAACCGAGCGTATGGTTGATGCTTACCTTAAGAGCGCGTTGGTAGATTGATATGTGCCTGATTTGTCAGAGAATTGACCTCATCAAGAAGGGAGAAAATCCCTACTTTGTCAAAGAGTTGGAAACAGGCTATCTTGTGATTGGAGACCACCAGTATTTTGCAGGCTATAGTCTCTTTCTAGCCAAGGAACACGTCAGCGAATTGCACCATTTGAAAAAGGAAACAAGACTCCGTTTTCTCGAAGAAATGAGTCTAGTCCAAGAGGCGGTTGCCAAGGCCTTTGCTGCTGAGAAAATGAATATTGAACTTTTAGGAAATGGCGATGCCCATCTCCACTGGCACCTTTTTCCTAGACGAAAAGGTGATATGAATGACCACGGTCTTAAGGGGCGTGGGCCAGTCTGGTGGGTTCCCTTTGAAGAAATGACAGCAGAAACCTGCAAAGCAAAACCGGAAGAGATTAAAAGATTAGTCGAATGTTTATTGTCAGAAGTAGATAAACTATTAGAAATAAAGGAGTAGAAATGAAAAAAAGATACCTTGTCGTGACAGCCTTGCTAGCCTTGAGTCTAGCAGCTTGTTCACAAGAAAAATCAAAAAATGAAAATGGAGCAGCTAAGACAGAGCAAACTGCTAAAGCTGATGGGACAGTCGGCAGTAAGTCTCAAGGAGCTGCCCAGAAAAAAGCAGAAGTGGTTAACAAAGGAGACTATTACAGCATTCAAGGGAAATACGATGAAATCATCGTAGCCAATAAACACTATCCATTGTCTAAAGACTATAATCCAGGGGAAAATCCAACAGCCAAGGCAGAGTTGGTCAAACTCATCAAAGCGATGCAAGAGGCAGGTTTCCCAATTAGTGATCATTATAGTGGTTTTAGAAGTTATGAAACTCAGACCAAGCTCTACCAAGATTATGTTAATCAAGATGGGAAAGCAGCAGCTGACCGTTACTCTGCCCGTCCTGGCTATAGCGAACACCAAACTGGCTTGGCCTTTGATGTGATTGGGACTGATGGTGATTTAGTAACAGAAGAAAAAGCGGCTCAATGGCTCTTGGATCATGCTGCTGATTATGGCTTTGTTGTCCGTTATCTCAAAGGTAAGGAAAAGGAAACAGGCTATATGGCTGAGGAATGGCACCTGCGTTATGTAGGAAAAGAAGCTAAAGAAATTGCTGAGAGTGGTCTCAGTTTGGAAGAATACTATGGCTTTGAAGGCGGAGACTACGTCGATTAATACTCTTCGAAAATCTCTTCAAACCACGTCAGCGTCGCCTTACCTACTGACTGCGTCGGTTCTATTCACAACCTCAAAACAGTGTTTTGAGCTGACTTCGTCAGTTTTATCTGCAATCTCAAAGCTGTACTTTGAGCAGCCTGCGGCTAGCTTCCTAGTTTGCTCTTTGATTTTCATTGAGTATAAAAAATAAACTTTTCTCTTGCAATTCCAGATAAATAGTGTATAATGGATGGGTATGTGAAAAACATACTTGTGGGAGGTAAAAATCTCTAATTACCGCCAAAACCACAAAGGAGGATTTAAAAATGGCTAAAAAAGTCGAAAAACTTGTAAAATTGCAAATCCCTGCTGGTAAAGCTACACCAGCTCCACCGGTTGGACCTGCTCTTGGTCAAGCTGGTATCAACATCATGGGATTCACAAAAGAGTTCAACGCTCGTACAGCTGACCAAGCTGGGATGATCATTCCAGTTGTTATCTCAGTTTACGAAGATAAATCATTTACTTTCGTTACGAAAACACCACCAGCTGCTGTTCTTTTGAAAAAAGCTGCAGGTGTTGAAAAAGGATCAAGTACACCTAATAAAACTAAAGTTGCTACAGTTACTCGTGCACAAGTACAAGAGATTGCAGAAACTAAGATGCCGGATTTGAACGCAGCAAACGTAGAGTCTGCAATGCGTATGATCGAAGGTACTGCTCGTTCTATGGGATTCACTGTTGTTGACTAATCAATAACACAGTAGAAAATCTCACAGCAGTCTATTAGTTGTTTTTCATACCAGGCAAGTGACTGATGCTTGTACTTGGGTACAGTAAGGGAACTTAAGGCCGTAGGAAAAGGAAAATAATAGACTGATAACCCGCAAGACTTCATCATTTCGAGAAGTGACGTGGGAGATGAAAATCGATTGAACCACTTACAAGGAGAATAGAAAATGGCTAAAAAAAGCAAACAACTTCGTGCTGCTCTTGAGAAAATCGACAGCACAAAAGCATACAGCGTAGAAGAAGCTGTAGCACTTGCAAAAGAAACTAACTTTGCAAAATTTGACGCAACTGTAGAAGTTGCTTACAACTTGAACATCGACGTTAAAAAAGCTGACCAACAAATCCGTGGAGCAATGGTATTGCCAAACGGTACTGGTAAAACTTCACGCGTTCTTGTTTTCGCACGTGGTGCAAAAGCTGAAGAAGCAAAAGCTGCTGGTGCAGACTTTGTTGGTGAAGATGACCTTGTTGCTAAAATCAACGACGGTTGGTTGGACTTCGACGTAGTTATCGCTACACCTGATATGATGGCTCTTGTTGGACGTCTTGGACGTGTCCTTGGACCACGTAACTTGATGCCAAACCCTAAAACTGGTACTGTAACAATGGATGTTGCTAAAGCAGTTGAAGAGTCTAAAGGTGGTAAAATCACTTACCGTGCTGACCGTGCAGGTAACGTTCAAGCAATCATCGGTAAAGTATCATTTGAAGCTGAAAAATTGGTTGAAAACTTTAAAGCTTTCAACGAAACAATCCAAAAAGCAAAACCAGCTACAGCTAAAGGAACTTACGTAACAAACTTGACTATCACAACTACTCAAGGTGTTGGTATCAAAGTTGACGTAAACTCACTTTAATCAGTAGTTAAAGTAATGTAAAAAAGTTGAAGACGCTATGTCTCAACTTTTTTTGATTTCAAAATCTAGTGGAATGAATCTGGAATAGTCCATCGAGCTTTCTAATACTCTTCGAAAATCTCTTCAAACCACGTCAACGTCGCCTTGCCGTGCGTATGGTTACTGACTTCGTNNTGTTTTGAGCAACCTGAGGCTAGTTTCCTAGTTTGCTCTTTGGTTTTCATTGAGTATAACACATTGTTAGAAGTTGGTTTAAATTTCCTAATCAGTTTGTTCACATTTACCTTCGATATATTATATCCCATAGTTAAGGTTGGTCATACAGATGATTATAGTCATGGAGCCGTAAAACTTAGTGTTTCTTTAGTTGACAAAGATGCCATGAAAAAATATCTGTAACTGTAATAGGATATTTTGAAATAAATATAGATGAAAATATCACCGATATTCTATACGTAAATGGTACTGCTATTCTTTGTCCTTATTTACGTTCTATTGTTTCAATAGTTTCGGCAATTGATAGCAGTGAAGCAATGTTGCTACCTACCATTAATGTTTTAGAGTTACTAGATAAATCTCAACCTTTTGAAGAAGAATAATTTATTAGCTCACTAAATTGAGGGTAAGGAAAAGTAAAAGCAGTAAGAAAAATGTCTTGCATTATACAGCAACCTTTTGGGAATGAGTAGATGGATTGAATAAAATTTGATTAAGAGTGGATGATTTATCTGTAGATTATTATTGGACAGTTAGTCTTGAAGTAGTCTAAGAATTAGGTTATAATCAGTAGAAGCCTTGCTAATAATGAGGAGGTTAGTTTATGTATAGTAGACTGAATCTAAAATAGTATGAAACAATTGCTAAAACATTTATAGAAATTAATTTTACTTTTCCAATCAATTTGTTCTCATCTTATTTCAATCCGCTATATATTATGGTATCGAATCTTCATCAGAATGATAAAATTAATCAATTAATATCTGATTACAAACAGAATATGAAAGCTTTTTATATCACTATTGAAAAATTTATACGAGATGATGAAAGTCTTAAGTGTTATTTTACAAAGGTTATTTCAAGTCGTTCCAAGGTAACAAGTCTAAATCAGATTGAAGCTGATAAAACGATACAAAGAAAATATTCAAGTGAGCTAAAAAAATTTATTGGATTTTATAATGAGATTATTTGTGAGGAAAATAGTTTCCTACATGTACGAAAGAGGTGGTCGAGTTGGTTTAGGTAGTCGGTGCGTGAGTTGATAATTCTCAGGGTATGGACTTCTTTTTCATGAATGAGGTAAAAGAGCAGGTATTGTTTAGAGACAATCATTTTGAGCATATTTTCTGGATAGAGGGAGTATCCGATTTTATGATCAAAGTTAATACCGCCCTCTGGTGAGAAGATGAGTAGGTTGGTAATTTAAACTATTCAACTGAATTTTTGATTAAAAGTATTATTTTATGAGATAAATCCTAATTTCACAATCCATAGGCAAACGCTTGCATTCTGTTTTTTATTGGACTATAATAGATTGGTATAAAGCCTTCTGTAGTAATAAAATATAGAAGGTGTAGAAAGTAAGGATTTAGAATATTTGTAGTTAAAAACACAATGTTGCTATTCCTTATGATAGGGAGATAGATATGGCAATGATAGAAGTGGAACATCTTCAGAAAAATTTTGTGAAGACTGTTAAGGAACCGGGCTTGAAGGGGGCTTTGCGCTCCTTTATTCATCCTGAAAAGCAGACCTTTGAAGCGGTCAAGGATTTGACCTTTGAAGTTCCAAAAGGGCAGATTTTAGGATTTATCGGGGCAAATGGTGCTGGGAAGTCGACAACCATTAAAATGCTGACAGGAATTTTGAAACCAACATCTGGTTTTTGTCGGATTAACGGCAAGATTCCCCAGGACAATCGGCAAGATTATGTCAAAGATATTGGCGTAGTCTTTGGACAACGCACCCAGCTATGGTGGGATTTGGCTCTGCAAGAGACCTACACTGTCTTAAAAGAGATTTATGATGTGCCAGACTCGCTCTTTCATAAGCGTATGGACTTTTTGAATGAAGTCTTGGATTTGAAGGACTTTATCAAGGATCCCGTGCGGACTCTTTCACTGGGACAACGGATGCGGGCGGATATTGCGGCCTCCTTGCTCCACAATCCCAAGGTTCTTTTTTTAGATGAGCCGACCATTGGTTTGGACGTTTCGGTTAAGGATAATATTCGTCGGGCAATTACTCAGATCAATCAAGAGGAAGAAACTACCATTCTTTTGACCACTCACGATTTGAGTGATATTGAGCAACTTTGTGATCGGATTTTCATGATTGACAAGGGGCAAGAGATTTTTGATGGAACGGTGAGCCAACTCAAGGATACCTTTGGTAAGATGAAGACTCTCTCTTTTGAACTGCTACCAGGTCAAAGTCATCTCGTCTCTCACTATGAAGGTCTGTCTGATATGACCATTGATAGACAAGGAAACAGCCTCAACATTGAATTTGATAGTTCTCGCTACCAGTCAGCTGACATTATCAAGCAAACCCTGTCTGATTTTGAAATCCGCGATTTGAAGATGGTGGATACGGATATTGAGGATATTATCCGTCGCTTCTACCGAAAGGAGCTCTAGGATGATCAAATTGTGGAGACGTTATAAACCCTTTATCAATGCAGGGGTTCAGGAGTTGATTACTTACCGAGTCAACTTTATTCTCTATCGGATTGGCGATGTCATGGGGGCTTTTGTGGCCTTTTATCTCTGGAAGGCTGTCTTTGATTCTTCGCAAGAGTCTTTGATTCAGGGCTTCAGTATGGCGGATATCACCCTCTACATCATCATGAGTTTTGTGACCAATCTTCTGACTAGATCCGATTCGTCCTTTATGATTGGGGAGGAGGTCAAGGATGGCTCCATTATCATGCGTTTGTTGCGACCAGTGCATTTTGCGGCCTCCTATCTTTTCACCGAGCTTGGTTCCAAGTGGTTGATTTTTATCAGCGTTGGCCTTCCATTTTTAAGTGTCATTGTTTTGATGAAAATCTTATCTGGGCAAGGGATTGTAGAAGTGCTGGGATTAACTGTCCTTTATCTCTTTAGCCTAACTTTGGCTTATCTGATTAACTTTTTCTTTAATATTTGCTTTGGATTTTCAGCCTTTGTGTTTAAAAATCTTTGGGGTTCCAATCTACTCAAGACTTCCATAGTGGCCTTTATGTCTGGAAGTTTGATTCCCTTGGCTTTCTTTCCAAAGGTTGTTGCAGATATTCTGTCCTTCCTGCCTTTTTCATCCTTGATTTATACCCCAGTCATGATTATTGTTGGGAAATACGATGCTAATCAGATGCTTCAG
This sequence comes from Streptococcus sp. 477, assembly GCF_013277295.1. Classification (NCBI taxonomy): domain Bacteria; kingdom Bacillati; phylum Bacillota; class Bacilli; order Lactobacillales; family Streptococcaceae; genus Streptococcus; species Streptococcus sp. 477. The sequence goes on along the minus strand of NZ_VMMQ01000006.1, from coordinate 1,473 downwards.
GCACTCGCTTTGCAGTTTTTCTGGCTCTTAGTGATGGTGGGCTTGTCTCAGTTGATTTGGAAACGAGTCCAGTCCTTTATCACCATTCAAGGAGGTTAGTATGAAAAAATATCAACGCATGCATCTGATTTTTATCAGACAATACATCAAGCAAATCATGGAATACAAGGTGGATTTTGTGGTTGGTGTCTTGGGAGTCTTTCTGACTCAAGGCCTGAATCTCTTATTTCTCAATGTCATCTTTCAACACATCCCATCCCTAGAAGGTTGGACTTTTCAAGAAATTGCCTTTATCTATGGTTTTTCCTTGATTCCTAAGGGCTTGGACCATCTCTTTTTTGACAATCTCTGGGCACTGGGGCAACGCTTGGTGCGAAAAGGAGAATTTGATAAGTATCTGACTCGTCCTATCAATCCTCTCTTTCACATCTTGGTTGAGACCTTTCAGATTGATGCCTTAGGCGAACTCTTGGTCGGTGGTATTTTATTGGGAACAACCATGACCAGCATTGCTTGGACTCTTCCAAAATTCCTGCTTTTCCTAGTCTGTATTCCTTTTGCGACCTTGATTTATACTTCTCTTAAAATCGCGACAGCCAGCATCGCTTTTTGGACCAAGCAGTCAGGGGCTATGATTTACATTTTCTATATGTTTAATGATTTTGCAAAGTATCCGATTTCGATTTACAATTCTCTTCTTCGTTGGTTGATTAGCTTTATCGTGCCTTTTGCCTTTACGGCCTACTATCCTGCTAGCTATTTTTTGCAGGACAAGGATGTACTCTTTAACATTGGAGGTTTGATTTTGATTTCCCTTGTCTTTTTTGGTATTTCCTTGAAACTATGGGACAGGGGCTTGGATTCTTATGAAAGTGCTGGATCCTAAGATGAAGAAACTCAAAGCCTTGTCTTAGGACAGGCTTTTTCTAATAGAGATGAAAATTCCTTGACATCTATTCTCAGAGTGCTATACTGTAAGTGTAATCGCCGATTTATCTCAGTTGGTAGAGCAAGGCACTCGTAAAGCCTAGGTCACAGGTGAACATATGACTGAAGATTTGAAAAAATAGATATGTATAAATAACCGTTAACCCCAATTATTCACCCCTAATCTAAAAACCCTCCAGAATCCTTGCCTTAGCTTAGATCCTGGATGGTTTCTTTTTTCACCCAATGGGTGTTTTTTACTAGACAAAAAAGAGTTTCCCCTTTATGGTATAAGTGTAGAAAAAAACACAAAAAGAAAGGAAACTCACATGAACAGTTTACCAAATCATCACTTCCAAAACCAGTCTTTTTACCAACTATCTTTCGATGGAGGTCATTTCACCCAGTATGGTGGTCTTATCTTTTTTCAGGAACTTTTTTCCCAGTTGAAACTAAAAGAGCGGATTTCTAAGTATTTAGTAACGAATGACCAACGCCGCTACTGTCGTTATTCGGATTCAGATATTCTTGTCCAGTTCCTCTTTC
>NZ_VMMQ01000059.1:0-9059 GCF_013277295.1 Streptococcus sp. 477 | reverse complement strand
TTTATAATGAAATTAAGCAAATAGGAAGGTTTATTATCTTTAATGAATACACTCGCAGAGAAATTCAGATTGAAAAGAAAAGAGTTGAGACTCTCCCAACAAACTCTTGCAGAAGGAATTTGTGAACAAAGCCAGATTAGTAAAATTGAGAGAGGGCATTTCATTCCCTCCGCAGACCTTTTGTTCAAACTCTCCCAACGACTCGAAGTGCCATTAGATTATTTTTTTAATGAACAAATTGAAATTAAATCTAACCTCTCTAATTTCAAGCAATTATCTGCTCGACTATTAGATGACAGAAATTATGACAATTTGGAATATATTTATAGAATAGAGATTGAACGAAGTACTTTTCTAACACTAGAAGACCGAACTTACCTTGAATGGATTAAAGCTATTATTGACTTCTATCAATATGACAGTAAGTGTGAGGCAATTTCTTCATTGGAAAATATATTATTAAAAGTCTCCTCAAATACTCTGATTTATTTAAAGGCCTTGAATACTCTATCTAATTTCTATTCCTTAGAGGGTCGTGAACAAGAATATGAGGCAAACTACTCTCATTTGATGGAGTTATATCAGACAAAAAATTTTGAGCATCAAGAGTTTTTATTTGGCTACATCAGAGTTCGTTACAACTACGCTCACTACCTAGTGTCAAAGGAAAAATATAACGAAGCCATCCAAGAAGCTCTTGAGACGATTGAACTCTGTAAACAAAGACAGACAAGCTACCAACTGGCTCCTCTACTTATTCTTGTAGGAAATGCTGGAGCCAAATTTCTAGACAAAGAACAAGTCAAAAATTATTATATAGAAGCAAGAGAGTTATGTAAGATTTATAACAATCCTTTAATGTTGATGAAGATAGAAAATTATTTGAAGGAATTAGATACTGTTTAGTTAATCTTGACATTATAGTTTTTCTGAAACGTTAAATAACCTGTAAGGCTGATAGTGAAATGAATACTATCAGCCTTATGATTATGTGACTATTAGTTCGTCTCGCTCCGTTAGGTGCGAGACAAAAAAACCACCCGCTATGCGGGTGCAGTTCATTCAACACCTGATAGTATGCGTTTTTAGGATTTTAAATCCTGATTGCTTAGTCTCTTTTTCATTATAGTTCCGTTTGATTTATAGTTTCATTAATTCTATGGAGATTCATCATTTTGAGTAATAATAGTTTTTCCAGAAGTTAAAGATTTCATTTTATCCTTCAAGTGTCTGTATTAGATAATATGTTCTAAATTCCTTATATCTTGTTAGGATTTGGGTAGAATCATTGATAACAGACTGTTGCAAATCTAGTCAGCTGAATGATTTATATTTATCTATTTTTCTAGTAACCAATCTATGATATTTTTCTTCTCAATACCATTGTAATTTGCTGTTGGCTGAATCGTATCCATTGTTAATAGATATTTTGGGAATTGATCTTTAATGGCTTCTAGTGGTCTAAGTTCTCTTTCTAGTGTTTCTGGAGCAAGTGTTGTTTCACTGACCTGATAATAAGCGTAGTGACCAAGATCAGTTACAACAACAAAATCAACCTCATATTTATCTAAATTACCAACATATACTTGTGAATATCTACGTCTTAATTCCAAATATACCATATTTTCCAAGATATGCCCAATGTCTTCCTTGTGGTCTGGTAATAAGAGATGTCGTAAACCTAAATCAACGGGATAATATTTTTCTAAGCGTTGCAATAATGCTCGACCTTTTACATCAAAACGTGGAACGGAATAAAAAAGCAAACTATCTGTCAAAGTCGTCAAATAATTTTCCAAAGTATTATGGGAGATTGAAACGTTTTGGCTGACCAGGGTATTACGAATCTTATTTGTTGATATTAAGCTACCTGTACTACTGAGAAGGGTTCGGACAATGCGCTCAATAATAGTAGGATTTGGATTTCCCAATCTAGTGACAATATCATTTAACAGTATGGAGTTATATATTCCTCTGAGATAGTCAATTTTTTCAGCGTAAGATGATGTTTGTAATAAGTAAGGGAAAGCACTAAAGAGATAATTGTTAAAAATTTCTGTTGTATTCAGATTTTCTGTGAGAGATTGACCTGATAGATATTCTTCAAATGACAAAGGAAGAACCTCTATCTCAACATACCGACCAGTTAAGTTTGTTGCTAATTGGCTGCTCATAAAGTAGGCGTTTGATCCAGTCAAATAGAGGTCAACATTTGGTAGGATGAATAGGCTATCTGCAACTAGTTCAAATTTTTCAACATGTTGAATTTCATCTAAAAAGATATAGTATGTTTTCTCCCCAACTAACTGCTCTTTTATATAAGCGAATAATGTTTGAAAATGTCGCAGATCATAGTAACTCAAATCTTCGAAATTGATGGATATAATCTGATCCTCGTCTACCCCAGTTGCTAGTAACTCTTCTTTATAGAGTTGAAAGAGAACAGATTTACCAGCTCGTCTAACTCCACTAACAACTTTGATGATTTGTCGGTCACGATGTCTTCTTAGAAAGTCTAAATAATGTGGTCTTTTAATATAGTTCATAATAGATACCTCAAAGATAGTATAATACAAACAGTAATTATTTTCAAATATTTAGAAATAATATTTAATTTGTTTGATTATTTCTAATTGTTTAGAAATAACATCTGGAACTATTTAAATATCTTCAAGATAGAAAAAGAAATTGTACTTGTTGATGTTGAATCATTTGTGTTAACAAGTCATTTAGAAGCATTTAAGAAATTAGTGAAATGAAAAACTCATGGCAGAACAAATTGTTGGGTATATGGTCTATTACTAACAACTACTGCTAGTTTATGAGATAGATATTTAATTATTCTCGGATAAATAGGATAAGCGTGCTGAAAACTTAGATATGACAAACAAAATAAAATTTTTAAAAGCTACAGAGAAACATGGTATAATGTATCTAAAGGAGGTAGCATATGTCCTTAGATATAGATAAAGAAAAGATGGCAATCATGGGAATAGCTTTTGAAAACCGATCCGTTTTTAAGAGTGTTTGGTATGCTTTAAGTACAAATATGATTGAAGGATGGCGACCTACGGTTAGTGATGTTGAAAAATTACGAGATGAAGCTCTTGCTCTGGGGATGACTTAATGAAGCGCAACTGTTATGAGTCTTATGACTATGTTGATCCGGATAATTTATATACCGATCCGGGTTCTTCAGTTCTAAGAAATAAGCAGGAAGGAAAAAAGCACGCGAGCTTGAATATCGTATGATTGCTAGTAAGAGTTTGAAATTATTTATCAATCCTATCTTAGTTAATAGTTTAAAAGTAGTTTGTTTCACAACTGCATAAGCTTAGAAAAGTTGAAAAGTGATAACTCTTTAATAAACTCTTGGTTTGTTAAAAGATATTTTGTCCACTACATTTTTTCAATTGACTATTATTTGTCATAGATATAACAGATAGAACATTGCATTCAGAATAATGAAAAACGCATCAAAAATGGTGCGTTCTGTTTTTATGCTACCATAAAAGGAGGACAACAAATTGAAAATTTTTAAGGGAGAGTTTTATCGAATCTCTGTATTAACAGACAAGTTAGTAAGGTTAGAATACTCTCAAGCTGGAAGTTTTGAGGATAGAACGACACAACTTATCTATAGTAGAGATTTTGGTCAAGTTTCGTTAGATTATATCGAGACATCAAACGTACTAGATATTATGACGGACTATTTTCATCTGCACTTTAATAAAGGAGAATTTAACGCCGAAAATTTATTTATAGAATTAAAAGGAAATTTTGCCGTATATGGTAGTCGCTGGTATTTTGGTGAATCTATTGAAACGTTAAAAGGAACAGCTCGGACTCTGGATGAGGCAGATGGAGCAATCTCGTTAGAAGATGGAATTATTAGCAGAAATGGTATAGCCTTATTGGATGATTCTAAAGGATTTATTTGGGATGAACAGTCTGGTTATATTGAGAGAGAAAATCAAATTGACTTGTATTTCTTTGCTTATGGGCATGATTATAGAGGAGCAATCAGAGACTTTTACCATTTGACTGGTTCAACACCCTTGTTGCCAAGATACGCTTTAGGCAATTGGTGGAGTAGGTATTGGCCTTATACGTCGGATGAATACTTGGATTTAATAGACAGATTTGAAACAGAGAAAATTCCATTATCTATCGGTGTTTTAGATATGGATTGGCACATAACTGAAATTCCAGCCCGTTTTGGAAGTGGCTGGACAGGATATAGTTGGAATAAAAACTTAATACCTAATCCAGAACAGTTACTGCAACAACTTCATGATAGAAAGTTAAAACTCTCCTTAAATGTCCATCCTGCTGATGGTATACGGGCTTATGAAGAAGCTTATCCTCAAGTCGCAAAACGGTTGGGGTTAAATGTAGAACTAGAGGAACCTGCTATTTTTGATTTTTTTAATCCCTCTTTTAGAGAAGCCTACTTTAAAGATGTTCATTATGAGCTAGAAAAGCAGGGAGTAGATTTTTGGTGGATTGACTGGCAACAAGGGACTCAAGGCATGTTGGATCCACTGTGGCTTTTAAACCATTATCACTATCAGGATAGTTGTAAAAATGCAGAAGGTGGTTTGATTTTATCAAGATATGCAGGTCCTGGTAGTCACCGCTACCCTGTTGGTTTTTCAGGGGATACTATTATTAGTTGGAATTCCTTAAGATTTCAACCTTATTTTACAGCGACAGCATCTAATATCGGTTATAGTTGGTGGAGTCATGATATTGGTGGACACATGCTGGGGAATTATGACGAAGAGCTACAAACTAGATGGCTACAGTTTGGCGTTTTTAGTCCAATAACTCGATTACATAGTTCTAGAAGTCCCTTTAATAGTAAAGAACCTTGGTTTTTTTCAGAAACAACATCTAAGATTATGAAGAAATACCTTCGTTTGAGACATCAGATGATTCCATATCTATATACCATGAATGTAAAGACGCATGAGGAAGGTGCCCCATTAATTAGCCCAATCTATTATTTCTACCCAGAGAATGATGAGAGTTATAATGTTCCAAATCAATACTTTTTTGGAACAGAACTGATGGTGGCTCCCATTGTAGAAAAGATGGATTTGGCATTCCAATCTGCAAAAGTGGATGTATGGTTCCCTGAAGGTGAATGGTATGACTTCTTTTCAGAGAAAAAATACACAGGTGGTGTGAAGTTAAGTGTTTATAGAGACATTTCGACTATGTCTGTGTTTGCAAAAAGTGGTGCCATCATTCCCTTGGTTGGTTCTGAGATAGTTATGGGTGTTGATTTACCTGAAGTTGTAGATTGGTATGTATTCCCAGGCAAACAACATTCTTTTGAAATGATTGAAGATCAAAATGGTCAAAGATATAAAACAAGATTATCAATCGACTGGGAAATGGGGATGGTAGAGTTAACATTACAAGGAGATTCTAGTATCGTTCCAAACAATAGAAAACATAGAATTCATTTTAAAGGAACGAATGTGTCTATCATTGAATTGCCAAATAAGAATGATACAGCTAGATTTGAATGGAAAGATAATAAAAGGACACCCCTAAATGATGAAGTTTTTAGACTACTAAAGACGGCTTCTCTTCCATATGAATTAAAAGATAGATTGTTAAATCAATTCATTAATGCCAAAAATTCTCATGACTTAATGAATATCTTGCATCGTCAGGACGAGGAATTGAGAGGGCGTTTGTTGGAAATGATATTTACTAGCCAAAACTAATTGAAATAATTAGAAAGTCATTTGTTTAGTGTATATGAAGCTTCGGTATGGAATTTGTCATCATTGGTCACATTGAAAATGTGAAATAAGCACCTACAACATAGACTTTACAACACTTCATGTTTCATATCATGGGGTGTTTTTCTATTTAAGTCAAAGCCAATCAAAAAATCTCACTATTCATCAGGCTAAAAGAAACCTAATCATAGTGAGATTGTGAATTATAGTAATTTTTGTATCGCCTCTTCAATTTGTTTGGGGTCTGTTTTTGAAGAAAAGCGCTCAAAGACCTGCCCATCACGGCCGATGAGAAACTTAGCGAAATTCCATTCGATTCGTTTTCCTAGTGGGCCAGATTTTTGGTCTGTTAACCAAACATAGAGAGGGTCTGTCTCCTTGCCGTTGACCTTAATCTTGGCAAAACGTGGGAAGGTGGTTTGATAGTTTAGGCTACAGAAGCTGTTGATTTCCTCTGAGCTGCCGGGTGCTTGTCCCATAAACTGATTACAAGGGAAGTCTAAGATTTCAAAACCTTGTTCTTGATAGCGGTCATAGAGTTCTTGAAGTCCCTGGTACTGGGGCGTTAAACCACATCCAGTAGCAGTGTTGACAACCAAGAGAACTTTCCCACGATAGGCATCTAGTGGAGTTTCTTGATTGTCTTGGTTCAAGACTGAAAAATCGTATAGTGAAGTCATTGCTTGCTTTTCTCCTTCTGTTTGGTATTTTTAGGAGTTTTCTCCTCCTGTAGGGATAGAAAGCCGTAGGTCAGGGTTCTAAAAATGCTACCGATAATCAGGCCATACATTAGGAAAGGAACACTTTTATCGAATTGCACGAGCAACTTCCCAAAATCTGAAAAGGACATCTGCTGAACGAAGACTTTATGAAAGATGAGTAGGGTAAAGAGGCCAATCTGAAGGCCGATAAACACAATCCAGCTTCGGAATTTGATTTGGCCTTTGCTGTAGGTTTTGAGGACAATTTCTGACTTGTCATCTTTTTCCAGCTGGAGTTCTTTGACGACTCTTTGAGTTTTTAAAGTAATGAAAAAAATGAGTCCAGAGTAAACGTAGGGCATGGCATAGCGAACGGCTTCTATGAAGCGTCCAAATAACAGATAAAACAAGAAGAGGAAGAAGGAAGAATAAACGATTTGGACCATGGAACGGGCACAGGCTTTGTAGATAATCTCTTGCCGGCATTCATCAAAAGGGCCTTGGATATGAAAGAGATTTCGAAGTAGGCGAGTGGTGAAGTCTTCTTTTTTCATGTTAGTAATCTCCTAGATGAGTGGTTTTACTGACTTTCTTTTACGAATTGATAGAGATAATAAAGATAAGTGATAGAAGAAAGGCTAGCGATAGTCAGCAGTAAATAATATTTCCAACCGCTTGAGATGAGCATCAGTTGTGGTAAAGATAGAATCATAAAGTACAGTGCTAAGTTGAGTATGCGTGTTTTTTGGGAGTCAATCTTTAGATAAGTTAGCCCTTTGTTAAGTGCTGGAATAAAGACTAGCCCGAGGAATATCTCGCTGATTGGCAAGTTCCCTGAAACGATGATGAAGATGAGCAGGGAACTGAACAAAAGATGATAGGTAAGTAAAGTTACTAGTGATTTCATAAGGCACCTCCTAATCCTGGTCTTTTTTAGCTCTTGCAATACGAAGTGAGTCGACAATATGTATCATCACCCCGAAAAAGAAAGCTCCCAGTATAGTTTTAAAAATATGTTTTGTATTTAGAAGAGAACTGATAAAATTTGGATTTTCACTTGTTAGGGTATCAATGAGTGGAATTATAAAAAATATCACTGTTCCATAAATCGAACCTGCTTTCAGACCAGGATAACGTAACTGTTTCTGTTCTTTTTTCATGAGTTTCCTCCTAATCATTATCCTGATTTTTCTTGGCTTTTGCAATGCGACGGGAGATGATAATTTGTATAATCACTCCGAAGAAGAAAGATTGGAGAATACTTGAAAAAATATTTTTAAAAGTGAGAAGAGACTGAAGATAGTCCTGACTCTCACCTAGCAGTATATGGAGAAGAGGGGTTGAAAAAAACTCATTAATCCATAGAGTAGACCTGCTTTCATACCAGGGTAGTGTAGTTGCTTGCTTTCTTTCTCGCTCAGCATATCTGGATCAATAGCTGTAATCCCTGTTTTTTTGGTTTGGGAGAGCACATAGAGAGCAGAAATCATCGAAATGCCGAATACCACAAGAGGATAGCCGATAGCGACAATTTGTGGGTATTTATAAGCGAGGACAAAGGGGATGAGATTTCCAAATGTCATCAGATAAAAGAGGATGATAAAGACTTGATTGCCAATACGATCAGCCTCGCGTCGTTTGTGTTCATCAAGTGGTCCTGAAATGCCATAAATGCGTTTGATCAGTTTTTCCGTGAAGGTTTCTTTTTTCATAAGTTTGCTCCTTTTTTAAAAATTATCCTCCCAAAAGAGACTGTTGAGGTCAGTTTGGAGGCTGCGGGCGAGATTGAGACAGAGTTCCAAGGTTGGATTGTACTTGTCGTTTTCAATCATATTGATGGTCTGTCTCGAGACACCGATATCCTTGGCTAGTTCTAGCTGGGAAATGCCCAGTTCCTTGCGAAATTCTTTCACACGATTCATCTGGTCTCCTTTCTGATTTATGTCGTATATATTTGACTATATTATATTCTTTTAAATATAAAGTGTCAAGTATTTTTGACATATTTTTGAAGAAATAGTAGTCTCCTTGTCCGATTATCACATTAAAATGAAAGCTCTTCTAGGCATAAGAAAACACCTCTGAGTTATACTTGTTGTTCAATCACAAACACAAGAAAGGCACAGAAATGCAAAACCATTATACTACAAAAGCCAAACATTTGACAATCGATAGCCGTCGCTTAATCGAACGATGAAAAAAGGAAGGGAAATCAAATAGAGAAATCGCCTCTTTACTTGGAAAAGCTCCTCAAACCATTCACAATGAAATCAAGCGTGGGACAGTCCTGCCGACTATGCTCAACAGTCTTATGAAAATAATCGCAAGCGCTCGGTCAAGAAATCAAGATTGACCAAGGAACTAAAGGAAAAGATTCTCCACTATCATAACCAAAAGATTTCTCCTGAAATGATGGTCAAGGCTAAGGGCGTTAACGTGGGAATTTCTACCATCTACTACTGGATCCATCATGGAAAATTAGGATTGTCAAAACAGGATCTGCTCTATCCTAGAAAAGGAAAAGCGCTTAAGAAACAAGCTAGCACCAATTTTAACCCCCCTGGTCAATCTATCGAACAGCGTCCTGAAGCTATCAATC
>NZ_VMMQ01000058.1:0-20413 GCF_013277295.1 Streptococcus sp. 477 | reverse complement strand
ACGTACAATTGAGCAAAATGAAGAGAAGATAATCGAGTATTCGAAACCGTGCGATGCACGCAAGAGACGGATTAGAGCGCTGGAGCGCGATTTGTTGAAGAAAAAGAATAAAGAATTGAGGAAAAAAGTGGAGGAGTTGGAAGATGAAATATAAAGTGACAGAATACCATTCAGATTTTCAAGAAGAACAGACTGGCACTTGCGAATTGTGTTTTGGTACAGCGTGGGTTGAAAATGGTTCAATAACGGTTGAAGATGAAAATGGAACTGAAACAGAAATTTATTTAACTGTTTGGGATTGGGGCGATTACGACACAATCTACATTGATAATGTGGTTAATTTCTCAGCTTGGTTGCAAGAAAGGGAAGTTGACCCAATCGTTGAAGAAACCGAACCTTGGTCGTGGTTGCATGAATTGGTAGAAAAATATAATGAGGAGGTGGAGTGATGAGCCTTACGCTAAATAGCACAATCCGAGACTTAGTTTTGGCAATCGGAGAAGTTATCGTGGGTTCTGATGGTAAAACCACTACAGCGATACTGGAGATACCTGATCAAAGCTTTTACTTAGAGATTGAGCTTAAATTGAAGGAGGAGGTCATAGATTGAAACGTTTTATCGCAATTTGGATTCTGCTATCTGCTGGACTAAACATCTGGCAGAGTATCCACATAAAAAAACTAGAAGAAAAGCGCCCGATGGTTATTTACAAGGCAGATAACGCAGGCGCTGAGATTTTTGGTAAGGTCGTCGAGAAGGGGCGGCACGGCAAGTTATACACGCTTACTATTCGTGACTACGGCATTTTCGTAGTTACTAAGGACGTGTATGAGAAGATTAGAGTAGGGGATGAGGTACTACTATGAACACACTAGAAAAAGTCAAACAATGGTTTATTGACCGTGATTTAGAAAACGGTGGACGACTAGACAAGCAGTCATTAAAACTTAGCGAAGAGTTCGGTGAGTTGTGCGCAGGCTATCTCAAGAAGAATGAGAAGCTGACCAAGGATAGCATTGGAGATTGCGCAGTCGTGATTGTCGGTCTGGGATTGTTGAGCAAAGTGGATTTGGATAGTATTTTTGAAGAGTCGAAGAATGTTAGAAAGAACGATATTATGACATCATTCGCGTACGCAAATACATGTATTAGCAACATTCAAACAGAACAACATCTGAAACTTATGACCTTACGTATAAAATCATTGACTCTATTGATTGGTCATCTAAAATCAATCAGCAAGTCGCTAGGTTATGATTTTGAAGAGTGTTTTGAACTGGCATACCAAGAAATCAAAGATCGCAAGGGTCGTTGGATTGATGGCAGCTTTGTGAAGGAGGAGGATTTGGCATGATACCAAAATTTAGAGCGTGGGATAGACTGCGAAAAGAAATGAATTACAAAGTCATGGTAGGCAATTGTGATCTAAGTGATGAAAACTGGACTTGTCCTATCATTTGGATTGAAGAGAAAAAAGATTGGTTACATTTTGATGATTATGAATGTATCATGCAATCAACAGGACTCAAGGATAAGAACGGCAAGGAAATCTTTGAGGGGGATGTTCTTGAAATTCAAGATGAAGGAGAAGTCCTTGGGAATGCAAAATTGACTTGGGATAATGAGCAAGCTGTCTTTATGATAGAAGCAATAAGTGTAGATGATATTGCGCCCTTTCATGAAATTCTTAGCGATGAAAGTTACTCTTATAGAGTCGTTGGCAACGTATACGAAAACCCTGAACTTTTGGAGAACTAAAAAAGCCCAATCCATAAGGACTAGGCTTCGAAGATGAAGTTGTAGAGTTGGACAACCTTCTGAAAACTGGTTGTATCCATGGTTGTGATTTTTTGAGCCTTGCGCTCTCTAAAGTCAAAAGTATAGAGTTGGAGTGGATTGACAGAGCCATCTACCTTATTGGAACGCACAGGAACGAGCAGGCCTTGTTCTTCTAGTCTGCTTTGACCGTGTGTAATAGGGCATACAGCAACAAATCCCGTCCGCTCCGAATATTCTCTACGCGAGACGACAATAGCAGGACGGCGTTTCTGAATCTCACGTCCAACAGACGGGTCAAAGTCAATCCAGATGATGTCCTGTTTTTCTGGAATGTAATCATATTTCGCTGTCAAGGAATCTTACCCCCTCAAAGTCATCTTCCATGCGTAGGTCTGCATCTCCATTAAATGGGTCTGGAATTTTTGGAGCTAGGACAATGACATTATCTACACCCTTGTAGACAAACATTTCCTGACCTTCTGGAACATTGAGTGTTTTGGGAATGGTCACAGTGACAGAGTTCCCAACCTTACGAGTTTTAACAGTATTCATTTGTTTCTCCTTTATTTTGTATACATACAGTATACATATAAAAACGGAACAAAGCAAGAAAAAAGCCAGCACAGCTGACTCCTTTGTGATATGTTCGCTAAAAATATTATATCATAAAGGAGCGATGTTGTGAGGTTATTAAAAAGCGTTGACGTGCAATTTACCAAAAAAAATGTATATGACGTTCTAGAGAGTTATCGCTCGTATGTCCGAATGGCAGGCGCTGAGTATTTGCCTAAAATTACAACGACCTACTCATTTGAACCAAAGACGTTTACTGGTAAGAACACAGCCACTGAGAATATGGTTATCGAACATGTGGATGCAGAGGCAGAGGTTTTGGAAATTGAGAGAGCTGTGAACTGCATTATGGATCCATACGTTCGGCAGGTTATAGCAAAGAAGTACATGGATATGAAAATCCAATTATCAGACAAGGCTATCTATATGGACTTAGGCTATTCTGAAAGTGAGTTCTATCGCATGCTTAGTAGAGGTGCTTTGGAATTTGCGGAAGCCTATCGAAAAGGTAAGCTGATTGTCTTTCGTAAATTTTTGGGAGATATTTGCAAGTAAATTGCTAGGAAATGGCTTATTTTACATGGTAAAATAGTATTGTCAAGTGATAGGTCAATTGACGTCTCCTTTATACTTTATTATATTTTTCCGAGGCTTCGGTCTCTTAGACAGTAAGGACAGGTTAGCAGGTTGTTTGGGTCTCCTTGAAACTTTTACCAAACGTGCGTTTTACTGCTAGACCAGTTGGTTCGATTCCAGCTGCTGTCATTTGAGTGTTTGTGTCCCAGAATGGGGTAGGCAGTAGGCTTAGCATTCATATATCACTCATTAACTTACAAATGGTTGCGGAGCGACTAGACCTTGCATGATTGCGTAGCTAATTATACTCCGGATAAGTTATAAGCTAGAGGGTTTGATTCCCTCAGAGGTTGTAAAGACTACAAAAAATAAAAAAGAAGTCAAAATTTAATACACACGCAAGGTAGTAGTCGTCTTGCATTTTGAGGGATATAGCTCAAGTGGTAGAGCGGTAGACTTTTAATCTATTGGTTGCAGGTTCGAGCCCTGTTATCCCGTTTCGCAGAATTGGCTGTGAAAGCAAAGTCTAAAGGACTATATAACCCGAGAAACACATATCTTTTGGATGTGTGTTTTTTGGTTTTTGGGGGAGGGAAACAGTGAAGATTATTGACAAGCCGATTGAATGGCTACGACCTTACGAAAAAAATCCTAGGAACAATGATCAGGCAGTTGAAGCAGTGGCTAATTCTATAAAGGAATTTGGTTTTAAAGTTCCAATTGTTGCAACACCAGATGGTGAAATTATAAATGGCCATACAAGGTTTAAGGCAGCAAAGTTTTTAAAACTAAAAACTGTCCCTGTTCTTATTGCAGATGATTTGACAGAGGAACAGATTAAAGCATTTAGACTCGCCGATAATAAAACAGGGGAGCTTGCTGATTGGGACATTGAACTACTTTATAGCGAATTAGATGAACTCACTGGTTTTGATATGACGATGTTTGGGTTCGAAGATATTGACTTTTCTTTAGATGATTTTGAAGAAGTAGAAAAAGAAGAGGGATCAGAAGTCGATATCAATCAAGAAGAGAAGCCGGAAGTAGAATATGGAGATATTTATCAACTTGGGAGACATCGCTTGATGTGTGGTGATAGCACATCTGCTGAAGATATGGCACGGTTAATTAACGGAGAGACGATTGACCTTTATGTGACTGACCCACCATACAATGTAGCCTACCAGGGCGGAACCGATGAAGCCATGACAATCATGAACGATAGCATGGATGATGTCAGCTTCAGAAAATTTCTAAGAGATGCATTCGCAGTTGCAAACAACCACCTGAAGCCAGGTGGAGCGTTCTATATCTGGCACGCAGATTCGGAAGGTTTGAATTTTAGAGCGGCAGTCAAAGAGACAGGCTGGTTATTGAAACAGTCTATTATCTGGGTCAAGAATGCTATTGTATTAGGTCGTCAAGACTACCAATGGAAGCACGAGCCTTGCCTGTATGGATGGAAAGATGGAGCGAGTCATTACTTTGTAGATAATCGCTCACTAGCCACGGTCATTGAAGAAGACGAAGAGAACCTAAAAGAAATGACATAATCTCTTACATCAAGACCATGCAAGATACAACTCCAACAACTATCTTTTACGAAGATAAACCAGTTAGAAACGACATTCACCCAACCATGAAACCTCTGAAGTTGATTGCTAGGTGTGTTTTGAACTCTAGCAAGAAAGGCGACAGAGTATTGGATAGCTTCAATGGTGGCGGTTCTACTCTCATGGTTTGCGAGAAGTCAGAACGTGTTTACTACGGTATGGAGCTAGACCCACTCTACGTCGCACGAACGATTAGGCGCTGGGAAGAAGAGACGGGGCTTGCTGCTGAGAAAGTGAACTAAATTATTTAAACAGTAAGGAAGTGAGGCGATGGCTAATGAGCAAAATTTGATAAAAAATTCAGAACGAACTCCGAGCGAACGCCGAGAAAATGCAAAAAAAGCAGGAGAAGCTTCAGGCAAAGCTCGAAGAAAAAAAGCCAACCTGAAAAAAGCTTTTGAAACAATCCTGCAAGCAGATGTTGCAAATCCAAATGTTAAAAAACAGCTTGAAGATTTAGGTTTTGACTCAACTAACGAAATGGCTTTAGCTATGGCCATGATGCAGAAGGCTATGAAAGGTAACGTTAGAGCGTTTGAACAAATCAGCAAGTTAACTACAACAGATGTTAAGGATAGCCTTGATAAGAAAGAACAGAAAGAACGTATCAAAGCACTTGAACTTGAGAATGAGAAACGCAAAATCACGCTTGAAGGTGGAGCGAAATCTGAAGATGTAATGTCTGATTACTTTGATAAACTGGAGGACACTTTGGGAAATGACTCTTGAACAACTATATACAACTAAACAAGTCGATATTTTGAAGAGATCTGTTTCATCTGATTGGTACATGATGATCAATCACGGAGCGGTTCGTGCTGGTAAAACAAAACTAGATAATGACTTATTTTTGATGGAATTAAAACGGGTCAAGAAAAACGCTGAGAAGGTCGGAGTTAAAAATCCGATGTATATTTTAGGTGCGGTTTCTTCGGGCACTCTTCAAACAAATATATTGAGAGAAATTTCAGATGCTTATAATCATGATTTTAGATTTGACAGGCACGGGAATTTCTCTCTTTTTGGTGTTTATGTTGTTACAACATTTACAGGTTCAATCGCAGGTTTGAAAGCTATCCGTGGTATGACATCATTCGGAGCGTATATCAACGAAGCTACACTTGCTAACAAAGAAGTATTTGATGAAATATTAAAGCGTTGTTCTGGTTTCGGAGCAAGAATTATATGTGATACCAACCCTGATCACCCGAAACATTGGTTGAAAGTGAATTACATCGACAAAGCAGACGGCAGTAAGATAATTTCAAATCATTTCACTATTTTTGATAATACTTTTTTAAATCAGAGATACATAAATAATTTAATTGCTATAACTCCAAGCGGTATGTTTACAGAGCGTGGTATATATGGACGTTGGGTAATTGGTGAAGGTGCAGTGTATCGTGATTTTGAAGAAAGTATGTATGTTAAAGAAATACCTGATGAAATTACGAAGATATACGCTGGTGTTGACTGGGGATATGAACACTTTGGCTCTATTGTTGTCATTGGAGAAACATCTGGCGGTTCAGCTTATCTGTTAGAGGAACACGCTCATCAGTACAAAGAGATAGATTTTTGGGTAGACCTCGCTAAGAATATCAAGGAACGATACGGGAATATTACGTTCTGGGCAGACAGTGCACGACCTGAACACGTTGCTAGATTTCAAAGAGAGCAATTAAGAACATTCAACGCTAATAAAGCGGTATTGTCTGGTATTGAAGAAGTAGCCAAGCTGATGAAAGCTGGGCGTTTTTTTGTTGTATCAAACAAGGTCAGCAAGTTCAAAGATGAAGTCTATCAATACATCTGGAACGAAAAGACAGGCGAACCAGTGAAAGATAATGACGACGTACTAGATGCGGTGCGTTATGCGATTTACTCGCAACATTCGCAACCAAAAGCAACCGTCCGCAGACGTTCTGATTATGGTCTATAGAGAGGAAAGACATGTACCAATATTTAACCTATCCACGGGATGGATATGATGAGGGTTCTTTGAAGAAAGACCTGATTTACAAATTGATAACGATACATAACACTGAAAGCTCACATTTGAAGAAGCTTAAAAGCTACTATTTGGGTGAGCATGCTATCTTAGAACACACGAGACGCAACGTGAACGCACCGAATTACAAGACGGTAGCCAATCATGCCAAGGATATCGCAGACACGGCTACGGGCTATTTTATGGGCAATCCTATCAAGTACAATAACACTGCTGAAGGTGATATCGATGAACTACTTACAGCCTTTGATGGCGCTGAGATTGACCAAGTAGATGCTCAGAATGCTTTGAACATGGCCATCTATGGTCGTGCTTACGAGTACATCTATGCTAAAGAGGGATTGACTGAGTTGGACTCAACTAGTATTGACCCAGAAAACACCTTCATGGTCTACGATGATAGCATTGAGCGGAAGCCTTTGTTTGCGGTCTACTACTATAAAGTCGAAGATGATACGAAAGACACTACCAAGCATCAGGCAGAGGTCTTTACCGAAAATCTGCACTATCACATGGTTCTGCGTGATTCAAGCACAGGAACAACACAGAATGAGGAAGTAGAAGAACATAATCTTGGTCAAATCCCGATTATCGAGTATCGCAACAATCACTTTGCGATTGGAGACTACGAGCAACAGATTAGCTTGATTGACGCTTATAATTCCTTGATGGGTAATCGTGTCAATGACAAGGAGCAGGCAGTAGAGTCTATCCTTGTCTTATATGGCACACAGTTAGCAGACACTCCAGAAGATGCTAAGGTAGCGATGAAGATTCTTTCTGAAGAAGGTCTTTTGGAATTGCCGGGCGATAGTGCAAGAGCCGAGTTCTTGAAGAATACGCTGGATGAAAGTGCTACGGAAATCTTGCGTACGGCTCTGAAAGAGGATATCTACACATTCAGCCATGTGCCTAACCTGACTGATGAGAACTTCGCAGGGAATACTTCGGGGGTGAAATAGTTGCCCTCCTCAAAGGTAACTTTGAGGTAATAAATCGGGTTAAAATTGGAAGGCGTAAAACAGTAATAACCTAGATATTTATATTCTGTTATGGTATAATAAGAGTATAATAATCTAGGAGAAGATGAATGATAAAAGATAAAATGCACAAACATCTAAATCAAGTTTATTACTCTATGTTAGCAAGGTGTTATGATGAAAAACATTGGGCTTATAAATGGTATGGGAAACGTGGAATAGGTGTTTCTGATGAATTTAGTGATGTAGCTAAGTTCAGAAGTTGGGCAATGCAAAACGGAGTAGAATTTGGTTTGCAATTAGATAGGATAGATAATGACAAAGACTACTCACCAAGTAATTGTAGGTGGGTTCCTGAACATACAAATAAACGTAATCGTTCTGATAACGTTAAGTATAAGGGATATATCTTGAGAGACTATCTAAAAAAATTATCTGAAGAAAACAACATTTCTTTTTCAACTCTTGTCTACAGATATTATCGTTCCATAAAACGAGATGATATAATCGTTAATGATGAAACAATAGATGATATCTTATTGAATTATAAAAAATACGATTTAAGACAATTTTCAAAAGGTGTGGACATGTCTGGTAAGAC
This sequence comes from Streptococcus sp. 477, assembly GCF_013277295.1. Taxonomy (NCBI): domain Bacteria; kingdom Bacillati; phylum Bacillota; class Bacilli; order Lactobacillales; family Streptococcaceae; genus Streptococcus; species Streptococcus sp. 477. Next base: position 12,279 of record NZ_VMMQ01000058.1, on the reverse strand, counting down.
AATTGTTCGAGATGAAAAAGGGAGATTTGTGACATATTACTGAAGCTAATCAATTACCACTGCTGGTAGAAATATCAGTAAGGTTTAACGACTAGATAGAGTAAGCTAAGTGAGAAACGGTACATAGTATCGTTTTTTTTATATGCAGAAATATCCACGAAATCCGACACCCTGATAAGGGTGAAGAGATAGTCTGAACTTACGGGAAACCGTAAGAAGTAGAGGATAAAGAGCCTCTACGGTAACAAAATTGAGCTATGGAATTCAAGCTAATGGGCCTTGAGATGATTACTAAGACCAAGGAAGCGAACTATAAGCGAGGATTGCGTCAGCGTATTGCGATTTTTGCTCATTACTTGGGTATGAAACAGATTGCACTAGAGTCTCATTCAATCGTTCCACAATTCAGCCGTGGTTTGCCTAAAAACTTGCTGGAAATCTCTCAGATTGTGAACAATTTGGAAGGTAAAGTGACCAATAGGCAGCTTATTTCTCTCTTGCCGTTTGTGGAAGACCCTGACGCTGAGCTGGAAGCCTTGGAAGAAGAGAAAAAGAAGAACATGGAAGACATGCCGATGTTCAACAAAGACAACACGAAACCCGAAGACGAGGTAGAGGATGAAGAATCAGGAGTATTGGGCGAAGAGGAAAGCCAATCTGATTTACCAGCAGATGGACAAGGCCGAAAAGCAGGCAGACCAGTTCGATAAGGTCTATCAGGAAGCCAAGACTTACTTGGATAAGGAAGTCAATAAGATTTTTGATAAGTTCCAACGTGATTATGGTCTAAGTCAGGTAGATGCTAGACAAGTCTTGAAGAACATGAAAGACAAGAAAAATCTGAATGAACTTCGTAAAGTACTTGAAGCAAGACCGAATGACCCGAACATCCAAAGATTACTAGCTGACTTAGACAGCCCAGCTTATTCTTTTCGTATGAAGCGCCTAGAGCGTTTGAGTGATGATTTAGATTGTATGCGTGAATCTATCTATCATTCAGAGAAGACAGGCTCAGACGCCTTCTATAGCGACTTGATGAAGGATAGTTACTACAAGGCTACCTTTGACCTGCAGCAGCAGACAGGACTAGCATACGGCTTTTCTGGGCTTCCTGAGAGCGAGATTAAACATCTACAGTCTTTTAGTTGGGTAGGAGATGGAAGTACCTACTCAACAAACATCTGGAAGAATACGGGGAAGCTTACTTCTAGCATAAAAGATGAACTACTCATGAGCCTCATGACAGGAAGAGGAACACGAGAAACGGCACAAGCAATTGCTGAACGATTCGATGTCGGTCAGAATGATGCGAGGCGTTTGGTTCGGACAGAATCAGCCTTTTTTCATAACCAAATGGAACTACTCAGCTATGAAGAAGCAGACATAGAGAAGTATATCTTTGTAGCCGTCTTAGACAAGCGTACATCACATATCTGCCAAGAGCACGATAATAAGGTCTATGATAGGGATAAGGCTGTCCCTGGTGTCAATTGTCCGCCTATGCACCCTTGGTGTAGGTCTACTACTGTCGGATACGATGAGGACGCAGACTACAGCAAGCTGAAGCGCAGAGCAAGGAATCCAGAGACAGGTAAGACCGAGCTAGTACCTGCTGATATGACTTATAAAGAGTGGTATAGCAAGTATGTTGCGAAAGATGTAAAAAATGAAATACAAGATTACAAGAAAAGTGACCAAACCGTTTCAAGATATAATACCCAAAAATTGTTTTCTGATGTTAGTAACGCATGGGATGAAATTGGGAAGGGTGGATTATCGAAAGAACAACTCGTAGGCTTACTAAAATCTGAATATGAATTAGGTAATTTTTCGAGTGATATAACCAAATTGATAGGAGTAAGTTCTGCTTATATAGATGTTAGCAGTTTAGCTACTTCATTAGTGAGACATGGACAACAGTATTCCTTAGATGAGTTTATGTTAATAAAAGAGGCAGTTCAAAAACCTTATTTGATTCTAGATAATTCAGAGAGGGTTGAAAAATCAATTATTTCATATGTAAAAATACCTAACAAAGATAAGGTCATTATGGAAGCGGTGATGGTGCCACGAGATGAAATGCTAGTCATTCACTTTAACAAGGTGGGGATTCGTCAAGTTAAAAAGAATGGAAAAAATATGTTGACGCTTTACAAAAAGGAAAAATAGTGCTATACTTTTGGTAAAGATAGAGGTTGAGAATCTGTCACCAACGCGCCACTTATAGTGGGTCGAGAAATGCAGGAGCCCCGACAGTCCTGCCTATCTTGCGCTTAGATAGTAATCTAGGCGCTTTTTTGTTGCAATAAACCACTATAAACCGCATCGAAATCTAGGCGGTTTTCTTATGCCCTAACCGTATGGAATCCCGTACGGTTTTTATATTGTCCAAGCATTGAAGACACTAAAAGCTATGGAAATTACAGTCGGGGACGACTTTAAAAATAGGAGGTTCGCAATGAACGAAGAAACACAAACAGTCGAAACGGTTGAAGAACAAAAGGTACCTGCAGAACCTGCACAACAACCGCAAGACGAGAAGAAGTACACGGACGCAGATGTCGATGCTATCATCGATAAGAAGTTTGCCAAGTGGAAGTCAGAGCAAGAAGCCAAGGAAAACGAAGCTAAGAAGCTTGCTAAGATGAACGCTGATGAAAAACAGAAATATCAGTTGGATCAGCGTGAGCAAGAACTAGTTGACCGTGAAAAGGCTATTGCTCGTAAGGAATTGACCGCAGAGGCTAAAGCAATGCTAAGTGAACGTGACTTACCTGTTGAGTTAGTGAATGTAGTTGATTTGACAAGCGCAGAGACGGTATCGCAGTCTGTCGCTGTATTACAGAAATCATGGGAACAAGCCGTGCAAAAAGGCGTACAAGAAAAGCTAAAAGGCGGAGCCCCAATGAAACAAGCGCCAGTCGATAGTGACGGTATCACAAAAGAAGAATTTGCTCGTATGGGTTATCAGAGTCGAAATGAACTCTATCAAAAGAACCCAGAACTCTATAAGAAATTGAAAGGTTAAAATAAATGACAGCAAGACAAACTAAATTAGCCACTATGGTTAACCCAGAAGTGATGGCGGACATGGTTTCCGCTAAACTACCTAAATTGATTAAATTCACTCCACTGGCTTATGTGGAAACAGCACTTCAAGGACAACCAGGGAATACTCTAACAGTTCCAGCATGGGAGTATGCAGGAGATGCGACAGAGGTTGGAGAAGGTCAAGCTATTTCTCCAGACCAATTGACTACTAAAAAGACCACTATGACTATCAAAAAGGCTGCTAAAGGTTATGAAATTACCGATGAAGCTCTTTTGTCAGGTCTTGGTGACCCACTAGGTCAAGCTACTTACCAGCTTGGTTTGGCTATTGCTAACAAGATTGATGATGATTTGGTAGCGGTAGCTAAGACTGCAACACAGCACGTTGCAGAAGCCCCAACAACTCTTGAGGCAATTGATAAGGCTCTTGATATTTTTGAGGATGAAGAAGATGCACAGTATGTTGCTATCATCAACCCTAAAGATGCTACTAAGCTAAAAACTGACGTAGCAAAAGAATGGACTAAAGGTTCAGAGCTTGGAGCAAATATGGTTGTTTCTGGGACCTTTGGTGAAGTTGCTGGTGTGCAAATCGTCCGCTCTAAAAAAGTTGAAGAAGGTAAAGGTTTCCTTGTCAAAGTGTCTCCTAGCCAGACTCAGACAGATGATGCCAATAAATATGGTGCGTTTGTTATCATGCTAAAACGTGATGTGGCTATCGAAACAGACCGTGACATCCTTAAAAAGACAACGGTTATCACTGGTGACAAACACTATGGTGTTTACCTATACGACCCTACACGAGTTGTAAAATTCGGTGAGTAAGAGGTGATGATATGAGCTTATTGCTACGACGTCATTATATCCAAGAGGAGCAAGCTGGCCAGTATTCTGATTTAGAAAATAAGACTTTAGAAGAGTTGAAGAATCTAGCTAAAGAAGCTGGCATAACTGGTGCCTATAAGTTATCAAAAGCTGAAATTGTAGAGGTGTTGGAGGATTTAAAAAGTGAAATTTAAAATCAAACAAGATTTCTATGACTGGGAATTAAATGTGAAACGACTGGCAGGAGAGGAACTTGAGATTACTGAGGAGCGCTATGCCGAGCTGGCAGATAATTTCGCCAGCAATGGTGTCGCTATCTCAGACGTTCTTGAGGAAATTCTCCCTGAGCCTGAGTTTTTAGAAGAGGATTGATATGTCTATAGAGTTGCTGAAGAAAATGACAGGCGAAGAAGATACTCAGCTTCTCATGTTGCTCCAAACGAGGGCTACAAATCTTATCTTGTCAGAGGCGAATCGCACATCTTTGACACCTGCTTTAAGTCGCTTAATACCTGAGGTTGCTATCGAACTCCACAACCGCTCAGGAGCGGAAGGAGAGCATTCCAGAACCGAGGGTGGTATAGCAGTAGTCTACGGAGAAAACGGCCTGTCTACGGGTCTTTTACAGCGTATACGCATGCACAGATTAGCAAGGGTGGCAGGTCATGTTTTTGAAGCAGAGTAGACTGAAACCTTATCCAATGCGACGGTTTGAAAAGACTGTCACAGAGGAAGGCGTCGTAAAAGAAGGATATGCCAAGGAAGCTGAGACAGTCCGCCTTGAGTTGTGGCCAGCTAGCAGTAAGCTACAATCTGAGATGTATGGTGAGCGTGTCAATGATATTTTGAACGCAAATGCCAACAAGTCAGCTACTATCAAAGTGAAAGATGGTGTGTGTATCGATAGCCCGACGGAAGTGACTCACAGGGTTATCTCTAAAAAGGTCTACACATATCATCAAGTTTTGGAGTTAGAGCGTGTCAGAGCTACGAGGGGCAGATAGGCTCATAGCTAAATGTAGACGATTGGCTAGTAAAAAAACTGGCGAGGATATCGTCTTACGTGCGGTACACAATGCTGCTATAAAGGTTGTCCAAGCTGATGCTAAAAGACTAGCACCAGGCAACAATGGAGAACTTAGAAACAGTATCAAGACTAGGGTTAAAATGGACGGAGATAAGGCTATAGGTGAGGTTTACACAAATCTACACTATGCTCCTTATGTTGAGTTTGGAACAGGACCCAAGGGTCAGGCTAGCCATTCTGGTATCTCTCCAGAAGTCAGCGTGACTTATCGCTCTAGTCCGTGGTATGTGCATGAAGACCAAATCAATGTAGGGCCTTACCACTTTCAAAAGATTGGGGAGTTCTACAAGATGTATGGTCAACCTGCTCAGCCTTATCTTTATCCAGCTTTGAGAGACAATCAAGAGCGTGTGTCTAAGAATATTTCGGATTATGTCCGTAGAAAGATAAGAGAACAAATAAAATGATTAATATCAAGCCTGTTATTTATAAAGAATTGCAAAAGGTTGCAGATAATGTGACTGATACGTATCCTAGCGATTGGGAGACTTTTCCAGTCGTTATTTTTTTGGAAGAACAAAACAAGCCGGGTGATTGGTTTGATGACCAGGAACAAAAATCCTCTATCCGCTACAAGGTGGATATCTTTGATGATACAAGCACTAGTGAGTTAGCTGTTAAAATCAATCAGATTTTTGAGTCTTTAGGTTTACGAAGAACCGACTGCCAAGACGTGCCAGACCCGTCCCATTTGAGACATAAGGTCATGCGTTTTGAAGGGGTTGTTGACTTACACTCAGAGCTTGTTTTTCAATTTAGAATGGAGAATTAAACATGTTAGCAAACGGAATTACGCTTTCTTATAGCGAAACCAAAGGTAGCTATACTAAGCTTGTTGGATTGAAAGAAGTACCAGAGTTTGGTATCGAACCTGAAAAAGTAGAGAACACTACTCTTGAAGATAAAGTTAAGAAGTACGAATTTGGTATTGGTGATGCAGGGGAATTGGAGTACAAGTTCTCTTATAACAATTCAAGCGAAACTGCTCCTTACCGTGTATTGCGTAAGGCAGCAGACGACAAGAAGAAACTCTACTTTGAACAAGCTTATCCAGACGGTACTAAGGTCAATTTTGAAGGCCAAGTATCTGTTAAACTGGGCGGTGGCGGTGTCAATGCCGTTATCGAGTTCACACTTAAGATTGCATTGCAGTCAGAATTGGAATTTACAGACGGTCTTGGAGGTTAATTAAATGGCGTTACCTTACTCAATTTGGAAGATTAGCGATGAGAAAGAGTTAAAACTACGACTTTCATCTCATCAAGCAGCAAAAGTTGAAGAAAAAATCGGTATGAACTTACTGAAAATCTTCATGCCTGAAGCTGGCGAAGAGTTTCCTTTGCCTCCTTTAAAAGTTGTATTGCTCTTGATTCATGGAGCTTTGCAAAAGTATGAGAATGGGTATTCTCTTGAGGATGTCTACGATCTATACGATGAATACGTGGATAATGGTGGAGACCAAACAACCTTCATGACAGAGGTTTTAATGCCACTCTTTGAAGTGTCGGGTTTTACTCCACGAGGAAGCAAGGGCAAGAAAACTTCCAAGAAGAAAATGACAGTAGTCGAGTAATCTTAACGGTAACGCAGATTATTGAGAGGCTTTATCCTATGTTTTGGACATCGGGGGTAAGCCTCTTGATTTTTGGGATTTAACGGTGCTTGAAATCAGGGAAATGATTGAAAGCTACAACCGTGTCAAAATCCAAGAGCGTAAAGAGAAGATTATTGACTCGTACAGACTTTCGCAGATGATTTCCAATCACGTTTCTTTATTGTTATCCAAAGATGCCAAGGTTTTTGAGTTCTGGGAATATGCGCCTGAGTTGTTTGTAGAAGAACAACAAGCAGTAGAACAGGAACGACAGAGACAAGCGCTTTTGTTGCATAAGGAACGGATGCGTGATTTTGCAGATAGACATAATCGAAAAAGGAAGGAGGAAATGAATGGCAACTCTTGACGAATTGAAGGTCATGATTGACGCTGAGATAGCGCCTTTCAGGAAGAAGATGAAAGAAGTCGAGAATCAGGTCAAAGGAACATCTGACCAAGTGAAGAATGCCACTGCCAAAATTCGTGAACAGTCGAGCTCAATCGGTAGCGCGTTTGGCAAGCTGGCTAAGTTTGCTGGTTTTGCAATCCTTGGTAAGAAATTGCTTGATGTTGGGATGTATTCAACGCAGACAGCTCTTGAAGTATCAGCGGCTATGAACCAAATTAAGCGCCAGATGGGTGAGAGTTCGCAATCTTTCTTAAAATGGGTTAACGATAACGCTAATGCCATGAATATGGGTGTGGGCGAGGCTACTAACTATGGTGCAGTCTACTCAAACTTATTTTCTGGATTTATCAAAGACACCAACAAGCTAAGCGCTTATACTGCTAAGATGTTGCAGACGTCGGCAGTTGTTGCTGAAGGTTCTGGGCGCACGATTACAGACGTTATGGAGCGGATTCGCTCAGGTTTGCTAGGGAATACGGAAGCGATAGACTTTTGTCGCACCGCTTAGAAATAGGCGGATTAAGAACTTACCAAAATCGGTAAAACTCTAAATTTTAAGTAATTAAAACATGACGATACCGAGGTAAACTAAGCAATTAAAAAGGCTTGGTCACCGTAGAGCATAGGGATTGAACCTGTGCTTTTTGTTTTGTCAAAAAGTATAGAATAAAATATCCCCACGAGTGGTGAGCACCTAGACAATTCGGTTGTAGGTGAAAATATATGCCGAACTTACAAGAAATTGTAAGAAGTATGGATAAAAAGCCATGCGATAACATTATTGAGAAGACCTAGGAATCAACGTTAATGTGGCTATGATTGAGTCTACTGAAGCCTTTAAGAAGTTCGCAAACGGGCAAAGTTGGCAACAATTAGACTACCAAACCCAGCAACAAATCCGCCTAATGGCTATCCTAGAACAGGCTACAGCCAAATATGGTGATACCTTATCCAATTCTGTAAATGGGCGTATCAGCTTGTTTAAGTCGCTGATGAAAGATAGTGCATTGAATCTGGGTAATGCTATGTTACCGATTATCAATGCCATTATGCCTGTCTTGAACTCTTTTGCTATGGTATTGAAGAACGTTACGGCAAAACTTGCTGAGTTTATCGCTTTGATGTTCAACAAGAAAGCAACAGTGAAAGATGGTGTTGGTGGAGCAGTTGGAGACATGGGTAACGCCATGAAAGACGCTGCAGGCGGAGCAGGAGACCTTGCTGACGCTGTTGACGACGCTGGAGATTCAGCTGGAGGACTTGCTGATAACCTAGGAGACTCAGCCAAAAACGCTAAGAAGGCCGCTAAAGAGTTGCTAGGTCTTTTGGGATTTGATGAGATTAACATCTTGCAAAAACCAAAAGACGATGATGCAGGCGGTTCTGGAGGCGGTGGCAAAGGTGGTAAAGGAAAGGGAGGGGGTGGCGGACCTTTCAAAGACATCTTGCCAGAAGTCGAGTTGACCGACATGGACAACCAGTTCAAGAGCATTTTTGATGGACTTGGAGATAAGCTCAAAGGGTTGTTTGACCTCTTCAAGAAAGGTTTTGATGCAGCATTTGGACCAGAAGGTATTGAACGCATTAAGACCGCCTTAGACCAAATAGCTAAGACAATGGGAGAAATCGCTACTGATCCAAGAGTTGTGAATGCCTTTAACCGAATGGCTGAGAAAATCGCTTATGCTTTAGGGCAAGTGACAGGCTCAATAGCTACTATCGGTCTAGGTATCGGTGTTTTCCTTGCCGAAAGTATTGCAAATGGTCTTGGAAGGCAAAAAGAACGCATTACCAGGGCGCTAGTCGCTTTGTTTGATAATATTGGTAACATTGCAGAGGCAGTAGGAAACATCGCTCAGGCCTTTTCTAGTGCTTTCTACGACGTCATTACCTCAACCGGTGCGGTTCGTATAGGTAGTGCTATTGTGTCAACTCTATTAAGCTTGACATCTACCATTGTTGAAGTCGGTAGCAAATTAGCAGGAAGTTTGTTTAAAGGTTTTGAAAAAGTCGTTGTGACAAGCGCTCCTAAAATTTCATCAGTCTTCCAAAGTTTATTAGATACTGTTGCGCCTGTATTTGAGAGCATTGAAAGGTCTGTTAACAAATTTGGCGATGGCTTAAGTCGTGTTTATGATGAACATGTAGTCCCTGCTATTAACTCTATTGCTAATGCTTTTAATGGGCTAATTGATATTATTCAAATACTTTGGGAGAATTCTTGGCAACCTTTTGCTGAGTTTTTATCAGGAGTATTCGGTGTTAGTATTGAAGGAATTTCAGATTTATTGGGAGGTGGCCTTTTAGCCACTTTGGGACTATTGGCGGATGCTATTAAGTTAGTGGCAGATGGTTTCGCCGTTTTTTCTGACTGGTGTAAAGAAAACAAAGAACCTATCTTGGCTTTGATAACAGCTTGGCAAACAATTAATTTCTTATCATGGGCTGAACAAGCTGGAGGACTTGCAGGGGCATTCGAATTATTAAGTGGCAAGGTTTCCTTTATTGTTAGCGGAATTAAAAATCTCGGACTAGCTTTGAAAGCTTTGACATTTGATAAATTGGTCAGCTTCGGAGAAACCATCTATTTGAATGCATTGTATGCAAAAGACTTTGTAGTCAATTCAGGTAAATTGATTGCCGAGTTAGGAAAAACCGCTTTAGAACTTGGTAAATCAGCGCTAGCTTGGGGTGTTCATGCAGCACAAATGGGACTTGCAGCAGCGGCAGAGATCGCTCAATCGATTGCAGCAGGAGTTGCAGCAGCTGCAACATGGGCACTCAATGGGGCTATTGCGGTATTGACCAGTCCGATAACTTTAGTTATTGCAGCAATTGCAGCCTTAATTGCTATCGGTGTCTTGCTCTACCAAAACTGGGATACTGTTGTTGAGTTTGCTAAAACTGCATGGCAAGGACTATGTGATTTTATCAGTGGTATTTGTCAATCGATTGGGGAATTTTTCAGCGGTCTATGGACGAAACTACAAGAAATCTTTGAACCGATAGGTCAATGGTTTGGCGAGAAATTCCAGCAAGCATGGGATGCAATAAGCAATACATTTAGCAAGTTGGGCTCTTGGTTTGGTGACCGTTGGAACGAATCTAAAGATGCGCTTGCCGAAGCAAACACTTGGTTAGGTGATAAATTCAAGTCCGGTAGGGATAAAGTGAACTCAGCTTTTGAAAAAGTTGGCTCTTGGTTCGGTGACCGTTGGAATGATATCAAAGATGGAGTAAAAGAAGCTGATACATGGTTTGGAGAGAAATTTGAGAGTGCAAAAAAGAAAACTCAGAATCCTTTCCAAAAAATCGGTTCTTGGTTTGGTGATAGATGGAAAAATATGCAAGATGCCTTGAAAGAAATCCCCAACTGGTTCAAGAATCTGTTTAATGATGCAATGGATAATGCTAAAAACATCGTTAAAAGTGGTATCGATAAACTAAAAAGCTTCTTTAACTTTGATTGGAGCTTACCAAAAATCAAACTCCCTCACTTTAATATATCTGGTAGCTTCAGCTTGATGCCTCCTAGAATTCCATCATTCTCTGTAGATTGGTATGCACGAGGCGGTGTATTCAACTCTCCTAGCATCATTGGGGTCGGAGAAGCTGGTCAAGAAGCGGTAATGCCTCTTGAACGGAATACAGGATGGATTTCTATCTTGGCTCAAAAACTGGCTGAAAGAATGCCTGCTAATAATGTACCTACAGGTTATTCATTACCGGCTGGCGACATCGTTATCCAAATCGCAGGCCATGAGTTCGGACGGGTAGCTATCCAAGAAATTAACAAGGAACATGAACGAGCAGGTCAAACCTTGCTCAAGATTTAGGAGGTTAAATGGCACAATTGACAATCAATGGGGTGGCTGTGAAGCCTCCCAAATCTTTTCAAGTCGGTATTCAAGATATCGATGGAGAGACAGGGCGTAATGCCAATGGCGACATGGTGCGTGACCGTATCACGACCAAACGCAAACTAGACTGTGAATGGGGTATGATGACTCAGGGAGAATTAAGTCAGCTTTTACATGCTGTATCATCTGAATTTTTTGAGGTGTCTTATCCAGACCCCATGGATGGCCAAGTCACAAAGACTTTCTACGTCGGTGATAGGACAGCTCCTAGCTATAGCTTTACTGAGAAGTTTAAACCTTGGTCTGGCGCTAAATTTAATCTGGTAGAGAGGTAAGAAAATGGATGCTTTAACCAGACGACAATTTGACAGAGCCATGTTTGCCAAGGAAAGGACGCTGGCTATTCGTGTTGGTGATTATACTTCACGGGATATCAAAGAGGCTAGTTTTGAGTATGGCTACATCAAGGGCGATACTTATAAGCCTGGTGGAACCTGCGCTGGTAGCGGTAAAATTACCTTTACCAGTATCATTACCACGTTCAATAAGCTGGATACCCTGCACCCTGAGATTGGTCTACTGGTTGGGGATACCTACCAGTGGGTCAAGATGGGGGAATACTTCATCAACGATATTGAGATTGACCGAAACCGCAACACAACCACACTTGAACTTATGGATGGTATGTTTAAGCTCAATCGTGAGTATGTGACAGATTTGCATTTCCCAGCTGAAGTACGAGAGGTTATTCAGGAAATCTGCCTGAAAACAGGCATTGAGTTAGCGAATGACTATTTCGGAATCAGCGCGATGCGTTACCATGTCGAGCAAGTTCCTGAAGGAAAGAAACTTTCATTTAGGGATATGCTGAGCGCTATGACTCAGATGATAGGGATGTCTTGTTTCTTCAACCGAGAAGGGAAGATGGAAATCCGTGATTTAACTGAGTCAAATATCACGATAAACGCAGACAGTTACTTCCTACATGGTTTAACCAAGAGTGAGATTGAGTATCAGATAGCTGGTATTACTTGTAAGACAGATAAGAAGCCTCTTACGGTTGGTATGAAGACAGGTCGGTCTTTGGAACTAGACAATGTCTTCATGACCCAGAGCGCTTTAAATGACCTGTATTACAATCTGAAAAACCTGACTTACTATCCGTATAATCTCAACTACCAAGGGCATTTACTGCTTGAGGTTGGGCAGTGGGTAACCATTCAGACCAACAAGAAAGAAACCTTTAAAGTTCCTGTCTTAAGTCAGAGCTTTACTTTCAAAGGTGGTCTAAGAGGTCGTATCAGCGCAGATAGTAAAGCTGGAAATGATACGCAGTATTCTTACGAGGGTACGATTACCAAGCAGATTAAGCAACAAGATGGCATTGAAGCCAAAATCCAAGCGCAGATAGAAGCAGCAGACGCAGCCTTTGACGCTGAATTTACTAAGCGTG
>NZ_VMMQ01000057.1:0-27963 GCF_013277295.1 Streptococcus sp. 477 | reverse complement strand
TATATACGGCAAGGCGACGTTGACGCGGTTTGAAGAGATTTTCGAAGAGTATAAAAATCCTCAAGATACTTTCTTCTATCCTTTAGTTTATAAGGAGAACACCTATGAAAAAAGCTGCTATTTCTATCTTTGCTCTCCTAGTGTTAGGAGTTAGCTGCCTGTTTCTATTCAGCCAACAAAGCTATAAAAAAACAGTCGTTCAATACTAGGCTAAGGATCAGAACCTGCCCAATAGGATAACTTATAGTGAATATAGCGATAAACGAGAAGCCAACTACGGTGGCACTCTAAACATCACATCTATCAAACAAGCTAATGACGGAGTTTATGCAACCTATGGAGGGCAATTGACACCTTTCCAATATTGATAAATTGATAACCAGCCTGTCTTCATCTAGTCATGCTGGTTTTTAAGTTCATTCTAAATCCTTACCTATTCTCCCTAACTGTGCTATACTTAATTTAGTACATTCTTTGAGATTGGAGATAAAATGAAAATCCATAAAACTGTGAATCCTGTTGCCTATGAAAACACCTATTACCTGGAAGGTGAAAAACACCTCATCGTTGTAGATCCTGGTAGTCAATGGGAAGCCATTCGTCAGACAATCGAGAACCTCAACAAACCGATCTGTGCCATTCTATTGACCCACGCTCATTATGACCATATCATGAGTCTGGACTTGGTTCGCGAGACGTTTGGCAATCCTCCTGTCTATATCGCAGAGAGCGAAGCCAGCTGGCTCTACACTCCTGTCGATAATCTCTCCGGTCTCCCTCGCCACGATGATATGGCAGATGTGGTCACAAAACCTGCAGAACACACCTTTGTCTTTCACGAAGAATACCAACTAGAGGAATTTCGTTTTAAGGTTCTACCGACCCCAGGGCACTCTATCGGTGGTGTTTCCCTAGTCTTTCCTGATGCTCACCTAGTCTTGACGGGAGATGCTCTGTTCCGCGAAACAATTGGACGGACGGATCTTCCGACTGGTAGTACAGAGCAACTCCTTCATAGTATCCAGACCCAACTCTTCACCCTACCAAACTACGATGTCTATCCAGGACATGGTCCAGCTACTACTATCGCTCACGAAAAGGCCTTCAATCCCTTTTTCTAGCAAGATGATGACAATCGATAGCACAATTTAATACTCAATGAAAATNNCGAAGTCAGTAACATATATCTACGGCAAGGCGAAGCTGACGTGGTTTGAAGAGATTTTCGAAGAGTATTAGAATTATAAAAAACGCATAATATCAGATGTAGAAAAATTTGATACTATGCATTTTATCATGAAAAGATTTTCTAAATCATCTCCTCAAATTGATTTTTTCACAGTCTAAAATATTTGATAGATAAACTATGAATTGGAGTTATTCTGACTCCTTACGAAAGCTAAATAATCCAGCAGTTAGAGTTAACATTCCAAATAGGGTGGCGAGAATTGAGTGATTTTCTCCAGTATTTGGCAAAGTCTTAGCTACTTGTTTCGAAATAGTTTCAGTCTTAGTTGCTAACGACTCAGCTTGAGTTTTTGTACTACTTGCATCATTTCCTTTTTGTTCAGTATTACTACTATTTACAACTGGAACAGGAGTTGTACTACCTCCGTTATCACGGCTTGCGGCAACTTTGAAAGTCATAGCATAGATACTGAAGTGATTGGTTTCAAAAGTAACCTTATCTGTATCTTGTTTGAACTTCAATGCCTGTAAAGTACCATCTGGAGCAACATAGTAAACATTTTCAACTGGCTTATCGGCAGAAAGACTTACTAGAACCATGCCATTTGGCTGGATAGCTTTACCATTCGCGTCATATAGATGAATGTCAAATGCCTTGTAGTCTTTTGATTCAAGTGAAGTCGGCTTGGTTTCTTCTACCTTGATATAGCTGACATTTTTGAGTGTTGCTTCTGAACCATGCACTTGAACGCTTCCAGCTTTGTTCGAAAGAACACGAGTATTGTTTGGGATGGCTGGATTAAGCGTAGGCGTTACGGGAGTTGTCGGTGTTATTGGAGCAACTGGTGTAACTGGATTTACAGGTTTCTCACTTAGCTTCTCAGTTGGTTTCACTGGCTTAGCAGGTTGTGGTTGATCAACTGGAACAGTAGGAACACTTGGTTGCTTGTCTGGCTTAGGTTGTTCACTTGGCTTAACTTCAGGTTTTACTTGCTCAGCTGGTTTTTCAGTAGGGTTCTTAAACAAGAAAACGTAAGTATCGTAGGTTTCACCAAATAGATTGTATGAATGAGTTTTAGTTTTCTCATCATAGCGATTTGTTTCTTCACTTGGGAATCCTGGATAATAGAGTTCTTCCAGTTTTCTATCCTTAGTTAATGTATAAACCTGAATATCTTCTTTCTTCTCTTTTGATTTGATAGTTAAAGAGATGCCACCACCTTGGAGAGTTCGATTTGTTCCGTAAGTTGGATTTCCATTTTTATTAGGAACTTCATAGAAAATTGTATAAGCTTCGTAGTTCATTCCTTCCAACTCTGGAACTTTTACTCGAACAAGAGCAGGTTTAAACCTACTATCCATATCTCCAAATCCGCTACCTTTAAATTTTATCTCTTTACCGTTTTCGAACATCGGATTATTGAAATTCGAATTAAAAGTATTTACTTTTATATGAGATCCTGCATGAAGCAAGTCTGGTTCAGCTGTCCACCAACCGTAAGATGTTTTTTCTACATTTTCAACAGGAAGTGGAGCAGCAAGGTCGTTTGTTGTTAGAGTAGGGCGACCTGCTCCGTTAAACCAACGTTTTGGCTGGTTGGTTCTATAAGGAATCTTTGGTAATCCAGCATTTTTAGCTGGTTTCACTGAGTTAGCTGGTTGTGGTTGCTCTGCTGGTTTAACCTCTGGTTGAGGGTTTTCTGCTGGTTTTGGAGATGGAACGGGTGTTTCAGCTGGTTTATTTTCAACCGGCTTGTTCTCAGCTGGTTTCGGCTGCACAGTTGGTTCAACTGTCTCCGCTGGTTTCGAAATTTCAGCAGGTTTTTCCGTTTCCGCTGGTTGCGGATCTTTCGGTTTTTCTTCTACTGGTTTATTTTTAGTGTAAATAAAATAGTAGCGAAAAAGATTATCTCCTTTACCATTTTTGTAGCCAGAACCACGCAAAGCATAAGCTGCATCATAACTGACTCTGACAACTTTTGGATCTGGGTCGATATCTGGATGATCTGCAGCTGATTTTACGACGTGGCTAAAAGTGTAGTCGGAGAATTTTTTTGCTGTTAGTATTCCATCTGCGCTATCTTTGTCATGTACGTTCCATGTAGAGCTAACTTCTGCTTGTTTTGGACTATCAATTCTTGATTCAGTAGTGTATCCATGTTTTTGGACAAGATCAGCATCTAAGAAATCTGCTTGGATTTCATATTTTCGAACGCTTATATCTGAGAATGCTGGCACGGCTCCAGGTTTTTCTGGGATTAGTCTATGGATCAGTTCATCCATATCAACTCCGTCAGCAGCCCAAAGCTTCTCATTAGCCTCAGCTATCAGTTTATTGTACTCTTCTTGAGTCTTAGCTGCTCCTTTCTTATAGGCTAAATCCTCTGCTACCATCTTCTTCATCTCTTCAGAATCTGTTATAGGTTGTTCTGGTTCAGGCGTTATGATTGGCAGGCCTGGCTCAGGTAGCTGATTGGTTGGATCGACGTTGTATTTTTTCTCGATCTCAGCATTTTTCTTGTCCTCTGCGATAGCCTCATCTGTTCCGTTTGCAAGAATGTTGCCCTCGGTCGAAGGTTTTTCGACAGGAGCGGGCTCTTCTACTGGCTTTTCAGCAGGTTTTGAAACTTCTTTGTCTAGCTTTGGTTTTGGTTTAGCGATTGGGTCGAGCATACTGAAATCAACCCAGCTACCATTAGGTTTTGGTGCAGGTGTTGGTTGAGCAACATTAGGTTTAGCAGCAACATTTGGCTGCGGCGCAACGTTTTCCTCGGCACGCACCAAAGTTGGCACGGCAGCACTAAGAGTTACAGCAGAGAAAGTGACAATACCTAGTTTAGTTAGTTTATTCATAATTTTTCCTCCTTGGGAATATATAATTGCCTTTTTAGGCTTATAAAATAACAAAATCAACTTCCTTTCAAGACCACAAAAGCAAAATTTTGAGCCAACTCATTCTCTAAACATTTAATGTTCTTGATAGAAGCCTTAAATGAACCTTTATCCATTAACTGAACAATACAGCTATTACACTATTACATATCTTAATAATTTTTAAATTTTTTGTTACCATAAGCTCGCTAACTACTTTAGAGATAGGGAACTAAGTGTATCGCGTAACGACCGTTAAACGATACACAAAAAATACCAGTCTAATACAGGTTAAAAACACTGTTAAACTCGTATTTTTTAAATATTCATATTGTTGTTTTGACTGTTTCATCAAACGGTCGTTAATCGAAACAAATTTACAGCTTCATTCTACCATTTTTCCCTATTTTTAGCAATGATTTTCCGTTTTTTTTGACGATTGTTCGCCACTTTATTGCGTTCTAACACTTTATATAGGGTTGATGTAGAAATTTGTTCAGCTTTTGCAATATTACGTATGCTTATATTTGAATGTAGATATTTGTTAAGTATCCGCTCCTCCTTTTCTTTTGAAATCCGTTTTGCTCCTAATCTAACACCATTTTCCTTAGCTTTTCGAAGTCCTTCTTTTGTGCGAAACCTCAGATTTTCCAGCTCATTTTCTGCCACAAAGCCTAAAATGACGCAAAGTAACCTGCCAATAAGAGAGTCTGTTTCTAGTTTTTCATGCAAACTGACTAGCTGAATATGATATTCATTAAATTGTTCAATAAGTTCTAGTAGCTTAAACATAGATCGAGTCAGTCTATCTAACTTATAGATAGTGAAAGTAACCTGCTTGCCATCTTTCGAAAAGTCAGAGGCCAGTTTTAAGGCTTTTGTAAGTTCAGGACGAGTGTTATTTGCACCAGATTCCTTTTCTATAAAAAGTTTATCGCAATGTTTGAGAGCTTCGATTTGCACTTTCAATCCTAGGTCTTGCTTATGAGTAGATACACGGGCGTAGCCTATGTTGATAGTCTTTTGAGACATAAAAATCCTCCTGTTATCTTGATACAGAGGGATATTTTACTATGAATTTTAAAATAAGAAAAGACTTCAATTTCATAATCCCTATGAACTACACCCCAAAAGCTAGATTATTCTATCTAACTTTTTAGGGTGTACATAGATAGGGAAGGTGTAATTATAGGAGTTTTACTTGTCTCTTTGTATTACCAAATAATCACGCGCTCTTCTGGTGAACGCCACATTCCGTCACCTTCTTTGACATCATAGGTTGTAAAGAAATCATCGAAGTTTGGCACTTGTACATTGACACGAAGTTTGGCTGGCGCGTGCACATCGACACTAGCCAAAAGTTTCATAAATTCTGGACGACCTTTCATGCGCCAGATGCGACCGAAGTTGTAGAAGAACTCTTCTGCTGAGAAGTCTGCTTCTCTCTTAGCTGCTTCAAGCGCTGCTGCGATTCCTCCCAAGTCAGCCACGTTTTCTGATACAGTCAATTTACCGTTAATGGTTGCTCCATAAGAATCCTGTCCATCAAATTGGTCAATGACTTTTTGTGTTTTCTCCTTGAAGGCAGCATAGTCGCTCTCTGTCCACCAATCCTTGAGGCTACCATTTTCGTCAAAGGAAGCTCCGTTGGTATCAAAGGCGTGGGAAATTTCATGAGCAATAACCGCCCCAATACCACCGTAATTAGCAGAAGATGACTGATGCAAGTCATAGAAAGGTGCCTGTAAAATAGCCGCTGGGAAGACAATCAGATTCTTCTGTGGATTGTAGTAGGCATTGACCATGTGAGCAGGCATGCCCCATTCCTTGTAGTCTACAGGTTGGTTCCACTTGCTCCAACTGTGTTTGATTTCCACACGCGCAAAGGCTAGAGCATTGTCAAAAAGACTAGCAGTCTCATCCACTACCTTGTCTTTGTAGCGTGCTGGCAATTCTTCTGGATAACCGATATAAGGCTTGATGACATTGAGTTTGACGATGGCCTTGTCACGAGTTTCAGGAGTCAGCCAGTCATTCTTAGCCAAGCGTTCCTTATAGACATCAATCATGGTTGCCACTTTTTTCTCCACGTCCGCCTTAGCTTCTGGAGAGAATTTTTCATGGGCATACCAAAGACCTAAGGCTTGTTTGAAAGGACCTTGTGCTAGTTGATAAGCTGCCTTGACCTTGTCTTTGGCTTCTGGAACTCCTGAAAGCGCACGGCTATAGGCACCTGACAAGACACGGATTTCTTCTGTTAAATAGCTGGTTGAAAGATTGACAACACTCAAAATCAAGGTTGCCTTGAGAAGAGGCCATGCCTCTTCACTATAGAATTGATCTGCTGCTTGCCAGAAACGTTCCTCGTCTACAATAACCT
Source organism: Streptococcus sp. 477 (assembly GCF_013277295.1). Classification (NCBI taxonomy): domain Bacteria; kingdom Bacillati; phylum Bacillota; class Bacilli; order Lactobacillales; family Streptococcaceae; genus Streptococcus; species Streptococcus sp. 477. The sequence goes on along the minus strand of NZ_VMMQ01000057.1, from coordinate 21,524 downwards.
TGTCTGGTACTTGTCCAAGAACAGCTTGGAAGAAGTCATCCAAAGGTAGAGCAGGCGCGAATTTTTTGAAATCTTCATAAGAATATGGATGGTAAAGTTTAGCATACTCTGAACTTTCTTCATTAGAAAGCACCACTGCTGCAATTCGGCGATCCAATTCAAGTCTTTTCTCTAGCAAGTCTTCAATTTCTCCATCAGAGAAATCATAAGCCTTGAGGAGATTTGCGCTGCTTTCTTTCCAAAGAGTCAAGAGCTCTTCGCGCTGAGGATGTTCTTCTGCATAGTAGGTCGTATCTGGCAAGATTGTGCTTGGAGCGCTAGCCCACAAAACGTTGATTCTAGCATCCATAAAGTCTGGCGATACACCAAAAGGAAGGAAGTTCGGTTTTCCTGCAAGTTCAAACTCTGCTAGTTTAGCTGTAAAATCCGCAAAAGTCTCCAATTCTTGGAATTCTTTAAGGAGTGGTAAGACAGGTGTGATACCGTCAGCTTCTCTCTTGTCAAAATCACGAACTAGGCGGTGGTATTTGACAAAGTTTGCCAAGATAGCATCCTCAGGCACCTCTTCACCTGCTAACCACTTGTCTGTTGTCGCCAGCATCAAGTCTTCAATTTCCTGATCTAAATCAACAAAACCTCCTGTTTGAGACTTATCTGCTGGGATTTCAGCTGTCTGTTGCCATTCTCCATTGATAGCATCATAAAAATCATCTTGATAACGTGTCATCTTGTTCTCGCTTTCATTTGTATTTGTCTTTATCTTAACAAAAATCACTAGGGAATGCAATTAAAAATGAACTTTCCTTTTCTATCATTTTTCAGTTATTATTTCAATTTTTTAAAAATTCACAAAAAAATTAATTGTCTGAAAAATGAATTGACAAAAAATATATAAAATGATAAAATTCTATCTATCTCATAGCTTTGCTACTTGAAATTTAAATATTAGGAGGTAGATTTTATGCTTAAGCAAAAACGTGTTCATTCTGTAAGTATTGCAGGAATCGCAGTGCAGTAAAGGATAGTAATACTTTCTTCACCGAGGCTGGTAACTAGACTTTCTCTAGTTACCTTTTCTTTTAATTGATATAAGGAGATATAATGGATCTACTAAAAGCTCGTCCAAAACTAAAAAAGGCTTACCCAGTAGTATATAAAGACGGATCGGTCTATATAGGTGGGGTTGGAGAAATTACAGAATATGAAGACCCTAGCGGAGCTATTGAATACATGCTCAAAAAAATGGATGGAATTAATACCGTCGAAAAAATCATAAGAGAAGTTTCAGAAACCTACAGTGAACTATCACCATCTGATGTAATGGAAGCTATTGATGAAATCAGTAAAGAACGATTTATCGAGGATTTAAATCTTACTGGTTCTAAAATATTATCCAAGTATGAATTAGAACGTTATCACAGAAACATCAACTTTTTTTCATCTTACGCAACTTTAAGTGAAAATAAATATATTTCTCAAAAAAAATTAATTGATTCAAAAATTGGAATTATTGGATTAGGCGGATTAGGCTCTCACATTATATATGACTTAGCTGGCTTAGGTATAGGAGAAATAAAAGCTGTTGAATTTGATGTCGTTGATATATCTAATTTAAATAGACAAATTTTATATAACTTTGATGATATAGGAAAGAGTAAAGCAAGTATAGCAAAACAACGCATCTATGAATTTAATCCTCAAATAAAATTTACTGTTGAGGAAAAGAAAATCAATTCATCTGAAGATGTTGTTGAATCATTCCGAGGATTCGACTGCTTAATACTAGTTGCGGATAGACCTAAAATCAAACTAGCAAGATGGGTAAATGAAGCTATAGTAAAGCTGAATATTCCTTTATTTTGTGCAGGTTTAGAAGCGCAACGAGCCCTGCAATATACTATTATCCCCAAAATATCTGGATGCATAGATTGTTGGAGAAATACTATCCAAAAAGAACACCCTATTTCTCACCTAATCCTTGAAGAAAGAACTCGTTTAAATTTAGTTGGTGACAATACTGCCATAGCTCCTCTAGTATCTGTAGCAACTGGTATCATTTGTTCAGAAGTTACAAAATATATCACTGGTATCGGTGAATTAACTACTGTAGGCCAATTAAAATCTATAGATATGAATACAATGACTACAAAAATAGCCGAGCATTGGCATATAGATCCCAATTGTATAACCTGTCGTGGAGGTAATATTATTGAATAGAAATTACAAAATATTGTGGCTAACATTTCTTGTATCCAACTTTGGTGATTGGCTAAGAAAATTAGCTCTACCTTTGCTAGTATTTGAGAAAACAGGATCTCCATTTCATATGGCTACTCTATACGGTATTTCATTTTTACCATGGATTTTATTTTCTCTAGTAGGAGGTATATTAGCAGATAAATTCAAAAAAGTATATATCATTTCAATATGTCATTTAATCTCATTAGTCATTCTAAGTTTGCTAATAATATCTTTTAAAAATGATAATATACTCTTACTCTTAATTTATATTTTAACCTTCCTGCTCTCCTCTACAGAGCCATTAGTCCACCCAGCATTTCAAAGCTTGTTACCACAGATTGTAACAGACAATCAGCTATCAAAAGCCAATTCAGGAATCCAACTTATTGACAATACATTAAATCTTATTGGTCCTATGATTAGTGGTTCTGTTCTATTACTTATTAATCCAGCTAAAGTTTTATGGGTCAATGCTCTTACCTTTTTAATTGCCAGCCTATTAATTCTCTGCATAAAAACTCCAGAAAATACACTAGTAAATATCTCTAAAAAAGAGAGTCTTTCTAAAACAATATCTATTGGTTTGCACTATGTAAAAAATGATAAAATCATCCTAAGTGGAGCTATTCTTTTTTTTGGAACAAACTTTGGTATTCATATATTTCAGGCCAACTTAGTTTACTATATTACAGATGTTCTAGGCTATACCTCCTTTCACTATGGATTAATACTCTCAATAGCTGGTGTAGGAGCTATATTAGGTGCTATTCTTGCCCCTGAATTAATTAAAAAGTTTAGATATGGAAAAATCCTCTCCATCAGTACAATGCTAGCTGGTCTATCTACTATGTTGCTATCAATTAACACAAACTATATATATATGGGAGTATTTTTAGGTTTGAGTAATATGTTTGGCAATATCAATGCCATTACATATTTTACGTTACGACAAAAAGTTGTCAAAAAAGAAATGTTGGGACGTGTTGTTAGTATTACTAGAATGATCTCATTTGCTTCTATCCCCTTAGGAGCATACCTTGGAGGGATACTTGTTTCACATAACTTAACTATCATAAGTATTCTAATATTAGCAGGTACTATAAGATTTCTTGCAGGGGGATTTAGTTACTTTAGTCCATTAACCAAAAGTAAAAACTATTGATGTTTAAAGTGTGATATACTGATTCAAAATAATTCATCAAAGAATCGCTCATACTCAACAAAAATCAAAGGGTAAACTAAGGGGTTATCCATGGATAGATTAAAACACTTTTTGAAGTACAGATAGTAAATCTAATTAAAGAATCTTTAAAATCATAAAAACGCATAATATCAGGTGTATAAACCTTGAGATTATGCGTTTTATTAGACCTCCTACTAAATATATAGCAAAATAGAGTTAGTTGGAGCTGGAGTAGTACAATGCTGCTTCTAAGGCATTTTTATAATTTACTTTGAATTTCTAACAATGTTTTAAAAAACTCGGTGGACTATTCCAGATTCAATCCACTATATATTGATTCCCTTGTGTGATGTGTAAAGATTTTTTAATGACTTATTTTAATTTTTTCAAAAATTAACTTGACTTAATTTTTTTTTTAATGTATATTAAGAGACAGGAGGAATACAAGTTTATGATACGTATCGAAAACCTCAGTGTCTCCTACAAAGAAACGTTGGCACTTAAGGATATTTCACTAGTGCTCCATGGACCAACAATTACCGGCATCATTGGTCCAAACGGCGCTGGGAAATCAACACTATTAAAAGGTATGCTGGGAATTATCCCACATCAAGGTCAGGCATTTCTCGATGACAAGGAAGTTAAAAAATCCTTACACCGAATTGCCTATGTCGAACAAAAAATCAATATCGACTACAACTTTCCCATCAAGGTCAAGGAATGCGTCTCGTTAGGACTCTTTCCCTCTATCCCTCTCTTTCGAAGTTTAAAGGCTAAACATTGGAAGAAAGTGAAAGAAGCCCTTGAAATCGTCGGTCTAGCTGACTACGCTGAACGGCAAATCAGTCAACTGTCTGGAGGTCAATTCCAGCGGGTCTTGATTGCCAGATGTTTGGTGCAGGAAGCCGACTATATCCTCTTGGATGAACCCTTTGTTGGGATTGACTCTGTCAGTGAGGAAATCATCATGAATACGCTGAGAGATCTGAAAAAAGCTGGGAAGACGGTTCTCATCGTCCACCACGACCTCAGCAAGGTTCCCCACTACTTCGATCAAGTCTTGCTTGTCAATCGAGAAGTGATTGCCTTTGGTCCAACCAAAGAAACCTTTACCGAAACCAATCTCAAAGAAGCTTACGGTAATCGACTCTTTTTCAATGGAGGTGACCTATGATTGCAGAATTTATCGATGGATTGCAAAAATTCCATTTCCTACAAAATGCCTTGATAACAGCTATTGTCGTCGGGGTCGTAGCTGGAGCTGTGGGATGTTTCATCATTCTACGCGGGATGTCACTCATGGGAGATGCCATTTCACATGCTGTCTTACCAGGTGTAGCCCTCTCCTTCATCTTGGGCCTTGACTTCTTTATCGGAGCCATTGTCTTTGGATTGCTAGCTGCCATCATCATTACCTACATCAAGGGAAACTCGATTATCAAAAGCGATACCGCCATCGGCATTACCTTTTCTTCTTTCTTAGCCCTCGGTATCATCTTGATTAGTGTCGCTAAAAGTTCAACTGACCTTTTCCATATCCTTTTTGGTAATATCCTAGCCGTCCAAGATACGGATATGCTTATTACTATGGGTGTTGGTGCAGCCATTCTCTTGTTAATCTGGATTTTCTTCAAGCAACTCTTGATAACTTCCTTTGATGAACTCTTGGCTAAAGCCATGGGAATGCCTGTCAATTTCTATCACTACCTTCTCATGGTACTCTTGACTCTCGTGTCTGTGACAGCCATGCAAAGTGTCGGAACTATCCTGATTGTAGCCATGCTGATTACCCCAGCTGCAACTGCTTATCTGTATGCTAATAGCCTGAAAAGCATGATTTTCCTTTCCTCAACCTTTGGAGCTACTGCTTCAGTTTTGGGACTCTTTATTGGCTATAGTTTTAATGTTGCGGCAGGTTCTAGTATCGTGCTCACAGCTGCTAGTTTCTTTCTCATTAGCTTCTTTATCGCTCCAAAACAACGATATTTGAAACTAAAAAATAAACATTTGTTAAAATAAAGGGCAAAGCCCTAATAAATTGGAGGATCTAATGAAAAAATTAGGTACATTACTCGTTCTCTTTCTTTCCGTTATTGCTCTTGTAGCATGTGCTAGCGGAAAAAAAGATGCAGCTTCTGGTCAAAAACTAAAAGTTGTTGCTACAAACTCAATCATCGCTGATATTACTAAAAATATTGCTGGTGACAAAATTGATCTTCATAGTATCGTTCCGATTGGGCAAGACCCACACGAATACGAACCACTTCCTGAAGATGTTAAGAAAACTTCTGAGGCTGACCTCATTTTCTATAACGGTATCAACCTTGAAACAGGTGGCAATGCTTGGTTTACAAAATTGGTAGAAAATGCTAAGAAAACTGAAAACAAAGACTACTTTGCAGTCAGCGAAGGTGTTGAAGTCATCTACCTTGAAGGAAAAAATGAAAAAGGTAAAGAAGACCCACACGCTTGGCTCAATCTTGAAAATGGGATTATCTTTGCTAAAAATATCGCTAAACAATTGAGCGCCAAAGACCCTAACAACAAAGAATTCTATGAAAAAAATCTCAAAGAATATACTGATAAGTTAGACAAACTTGATAAAGAAAGTAAGGATAAATTTAATAACATCCCTGCTGAAAAGAAACTCATTGTAACCAGCGAAGGAGCATTCAAATACTTCTCTAAAGCCTATGGTGTCCCAAGTGCCTACATCTGGGAAATCAATACTGAAGAAGAAGGAACACCTGAACAAATCAAGACCTTGGTTGAAAAACTTCGCCAAACAAAAGTTCCATCACTCTTTGTAGAATCAAGTGTGGATGACCGTCCAATGAAAACTGTTTCTCAAGACACAAACATCCCAATCTACGCACAAATCTTTACTGACTCTATCGCAGAACAAGGTAAAGAAGGCGACAGCTACTACAGCATGATGAAATACAACCTTGACAAGATTGCTGAAGGATTGGCAAAATAAACCTCTGAAAAACGTCATTCTCACATGAGCTGGCGTTTTTTCTATGCCCACATTTCCGGTCAAATCATTGGAAAATTCTGACCGTTTCAGCTACAATGGAAGAAAAAAGATTGGAGTATCTTATGGTAACTTTTCTCGGAAATCCTGTGAGCTTTACAGGTAAACAACTACAAGTCGGCGACAAGGCGCTTGATTTTTCACTCACTACAACAGACCTTTCTAAAAAATCTCTGGCTGATTTTGATGGCAAGAAAAAAGTCTTGAGTGTCGTGCCTTCTATCGATACAGGCATCTGCTCAACTCAAACGCGTCGTTTTAATGAAGAACTGGCTGGGCTGGATAATACGGTTGTCTTGACTGTTTCCATGGACCTGCCTTTTGCCCAAAAACGTTGGTGCGGTGCTGAAGGCATTGAAAATGCCATCATGCTCTCAGACTACTTTGACCATTCTTTTGGACGTGATTATGCCCTCTTAATCAATGAGTGGCACCTATTAGCACGCGCAGTCTTTGTCCTCGATACTGACAATACGATTCGCTACGTTGAATACGTGGACAATATCAATTCTGAGCCAAACTTCGAAGCCGCAATTGCAGCTGCTAAAGCCCTATAGAAAAAATCCTCTGTCACAAAGAGTTCCCTACTCTTTGAAACGGAGGATTTTTTACAAGTAAATTCAAGTTCAATTATCTAAAAACAACTACCTTACTCTACAGATTTCAAGGCTTCAAGCATATCAACCTTTCTCAGATGATAATTGACAAAGAAACCAAGCAAGGCCAAAATGATGCTTACTGCTGCCACTGGAATTACATAGACTTCCCAGCCTACCTGCAGATAAAAGAGAATAGTCGCAGGCGAAATCATTTGAATCAAAAATTGGTGTAAATAGAAACCAGATACCAAACCAAGTACGATTCCCACAAGGGACAGCACAATCGTCTCACGATAAATGTAGAGGGTAACTTCATTATTATGAAAACCGAGAACCTTGATAGTGGAGAGTTCACGGATTCTCTCAGCCACGTTGATATTGGTCAGATTGTAGAGGATAACAATAGCCAACAGAACCGATACGATGACCAAGATGGTCATGGTCTGATTGAGTGAGCTAGCGACGGAGTCAAAGAGGCGAATGGCTGAAGCATTTTGAACAACACTGGACACCGCAGCTTGATTCATAAGTAAGCCTGCCTGACTTTCGATACTAGACGCACTGGTATCCCTTAGCGAGACCAGATAAGTGTTGGCTTGGGGTAGCTGTCCGTAAATTTGCTCATAGCTAGCCTGACTCATATAAATAAAGTGACCAACGTAGTTCTCAGTAATAGCAGCGACCTTTAGTTCCTTACCTTCAATTTCTAGAGTCTGCCCAACCTTGACATCTGCCAGCTGGGCAAGTTTAGCTGTAATAACGACGCCATCTTTTAATGTCAGCTCCTGCTGATGATGTTGCAGATAAATAAAGGGAGTCAAATCTTCCTTCTCTGTCATCATAAGGGTAATGGTCTGAAAACCAGCCTTGCCTTTGAAATCCTTGTCTAGCGTTTTAGAATAGATTTTCTGGTAAGCTTTGATGTCCTGCCCTCTCAACACTTCTTCTAGCTCTGCCTTGTCCTGATTGGTCGCACTAGGATTTTCAGAAACAATCATCTGATACTGTTGGATTTGTTGAAACTGTCTGGACGGAACTCCTGCTACAGAGGATTGGATTCCCAAACCTGCAAAGAGCAGGGCTACAGAACCTGCCACACCAAAGATCGTCATCAACATCCGTTGCTTATAACGGAAGATATTGCGGGCTGTTACCTTATGGGTAAAACTGAGATGGCGCCAGATAAAACCGATGCGCTCTAGTAAGATTTTAGCTCCTTTGACAGGAGGTTTAGGTAGTAAAAGCTGGGCTGCTTCGGCATGAAGTTCCCTCCAAGCCACCAGATAGGCTGGTAACACACTCGCCAACCAACTCAAGACAAGAGCTAGTAAGCTATAGGTCCAATAGAACTGAATCTGGGTTTCTCCCACCACCATGCCTTTTGTAATGACACTTGAAATCACACTAGCTAGTAAATAATGGCCAAGTATACTACCTAGAGCTGTTCCGACAGTCCCAGCTACTAGACCGTAGAGGAGAAACTTGGCGATAATATCCTTGCTACGATAGCCCAAGGCCTTAAAAATTCCTGCATGAGTTCGTTCTTCATCCACAAAACGAGTCATGGTTGTAAAGGTCACCATGGCTGCTACGGCATAAAGCACTACAGGAAAGATATTGCCCACTGCCCGAATACTGGCTGAAGCATTGCTGTACATGAGGTAGCCTTGACCGCCAGGCATGGTTTGCCGATTATAGACTTGATACTTGGGCTCAGCTAAATCATCCAAGACTTGCTGATGTTTTTCTAATTTTTCCTTTTCTTGGGCTAGATTTTGTTCGGCCTGCTTTAGCCTATCCTCTTCCTTGCTCAATTCCTGCTTGGCTTGGGTAAGTTGAGAACTAGCCTGCTCTCTCTGAGCTTGAGGAAGCAAAGCTAGTTGACTTTCCTGAGCCTGTAAACGAGCTTGAGCAGTTGCTAAACGACGCTTGCCTTCTTGCAAATTAGTCTCAACCTTGTCAAGGGTCTCTTGCCCCTTATCGAGAGACTCTTGCCCTTCTTTTTTCAAGAGTTGCAGACGTGCCTTGCCATTATCTGACAAAGCTTGTTCTAAATCTTCCTGATGCTGTTTGGATTTTTCTTCATAAGCTGATGAAAAAGCATTTAAGTCTGCTAAATCTTGATATTTCAAACGAGCTATATTGTAGACTTTCTGATCAAACTGACTAGGTAAAATCACCCCATAGGCTGTCAGAGTTCCACTTCCACTTCCTGCGTAGCCCATATCTCGCTGGGAGAGGATTTCAGCTGAATCCACAAAACCAGTAATGGTATAAGTATGGTCTTTTAAAGAGGAATGACCCTCTTCTTTTTCTTTAAAACTAATCTCCTGTCCCACACTATATTGACTCTGCAGATGACTGGCCAAAGCGATTTCCTTGTCTGACTGAGGAAGTCGTCCCTCTCTTAGTTGAAAGATTGAAATTCGCTCTGGTTTGGAATACAGCCGAATGGCATCCTGCCCATTCTCCATAGCCACATCTGTCAAATAGCCAAACTCGACCTCTGCACCCTCTATCTGTTCTAGTTCTTCTTGATCTGCTTGATCCAAACCATAGTTAGACATAACCGCCAAATCCAAGGTTTGAGCAGTTGTTAAATAAGCATTAGCTGTCGCCTCCATGTTGGGACTGGTTACTTTGAGGCCTACTAGGGCTAGAGATCCCAACATCATCAAGGTCAAGATGGATAAAAAACGCCCCTTGGAGCCTGTGAAGGACTGAATTAAGTCCTTCCAATAGGTTTTTCGCTTCATCATGCTAGTACTCCAAACTGTCGATATCCTGAGGATGCTGGTTGAGCACCACATCCTTGACACTGGCATCGTGCATATGAATCACGCGATCAGCAATGGGCGCTAAAGCTCCATTGTGAGTCACGATGATTACCGTTGCTCCCTTTTGACGAGACATGTCTTGGAGTATTTTCAAGACTTGCTTGCCCGTCTGATAGTCCAAGGCGCCTGTCGGTTCGTCACAAAGGAGAATTTTAGGATTTTTGGCTACCGCGCGTGCAATGGAGACTCGCTGTTGCTCCCCTCCAGAAAGCTGGGCTGGAAAGTTATTGAGACGATGAGCCAGACCTACATCTGTCAAGACCTGTTCAGGATCCAAGGCATCTGTCACAATTTCTGAGGCCAATTCCACATTTTCCTTAGCTGTCAGATTGGACACTAGATTATAAAACTGAAAAACAAAACCGACATCATTTCTACGGTAATTAGTTCTCTGGTGGGAATTGTAGTCGGCAATATTGGCACCATCAATCCAGATTTCCCCCTCATCATTGGTATCCATTCCCCCAAGAAGGTTAAGAACCGTTGACTTGCCTGCACCAGATGCACCTAGAATAATAACCAATTCACCCTTTTCAATTTCAAAATTCACATCGCGATTGGCCACAATCTCCGTGTCCCCAACCTGATAACGCTTGTAACAGTGTTTCATCTCAATATAAGCCATCAGTGCCACCCTCTCTTAAACAAATTACTTCCTACTATCATTATATCGCTTTTTCAACTAGTTGGAAACTGGGAACAAAAACAAAAAGCCTAGAAATCAATTCTAGACTTACATTTTTTTATTTTCCAAGGTAGTATTCAGAAACTACGTTCAATTTTTCGTCGAATTCGAATACCAATGGTGGGAAGTTAGGGATTTCCACGTCCATGATCTCGTCATCTGACAAACCTTTGATGTGTTTTACAAGGGCACGGATTGAGTTACCGTGAGCTCCTACGAATACGTTTTTACCATCTTTAAGAGCTGGAGCGATTTTATCTTCCCAGAAAGGAAGGGCACGTTCCAAAGTCACTTTCAAGTTTTCAGCATCTGGGATTACTGAGTCGTCAAGTGAAGCGTAACGACGGTCTGTGTGAGCTGAGTGCTCATCATCACGGTCCATGTTTGGAGGCAATACATCGTATGAACGACGCCAGATGTGAACTTGCTCATCACCAAATTGCTCAGCAGCTTCAGCTTTGTTTTTACCAGTCAAACCACCGTAGTGACGTTCGTTCAGGCGCCATGATTTTTCAACTGGAACCCACAATTGGTCAGAAGCTTCAAGAGCCAAGTTCGTTGTTTTGATCGCACGTTTCAATACTGAAGTGTAAGCTTGGTCAAATTCGATACCAGCTTCTTTGATCAATTTACCAGCGTCAATCGCTTGTTGTGTACCTTTTTCAGACAAATCAACATCAGCCCAACCAGTGAAAAGGTTAGCTTTGTTCCATTCAGACTCACCGTGGCGAGCAAAAACCAATTTTACCATTAGATGGATTCTCCTTTAAATTTTCCGAGGTTTCCCCTCGTTTATCTATTCTATTTTACACAATTTTTCACAAAAAAGCTAGTCATAACCAAAAAGGAAAGGACTGTTTGGCAATCCTTTTCCTTCTTAGTATCAGACAACAACCTTACTTCTCTTCAAATCCTTCTGCGACTGCGTCCGCAAAGTTTTCTTCTACGATGCTTGCACAGTGGTCACAGATAACTGCGTGGTAGCTACGTTCTGCTGTTGTTGGGTCGATACGACGGCAGCGGTCACATACTTGGCCTGCAGCGCGTTCAACTGTAAAGGCTACATCTTCGAAGCTAACAGCAGCTTCTGGAGCTGGTCCTTCTGCGATGGTCAAGTCTGACACAATCAAAAGTTGAGCTACATTGCTGTTTACTGCTTCAAGTAGAGTTTTCACAACTTCGTTTGGATAAACTGTCAAGTGAGCTTCAAGTGATTTACCGATAACTTTGGCATTACGCGCTTCTTCCAAGGCTTTTTGAGCTTGTCCACGGAAGTCCATGAAAGCTGCCCATGTATCCAAGATTTCTTCTTGATTAGCAAAAGTTTCTGCTTCTGGCAATTCTGACAATTGAACAAAGTCTTCAGCTTCAAACTCAAGGTATGACCAGATTTCTTCCGCAGTATGAGGAAGGATTGGTGTCAAGAGTTTGGTGATTTTGACAAGAATGTCATAGAAGACAGTCTGCATTTGACGGCGTTCCAATGATTTGGCACCTTCAATGTAAACAACGTCTTTGGCAAAATCAAGGTAGAAGGCTGACAAGTCAACGTTGATAAAGTTCACCAAGGCCTTGTAGATTGTCAAGAATTCAAAGTCCGCATAGGCATCACGAATGGTCTTGACAAGCTGGTTAAAGCGAATCGTCATGTACTTATCAACTGAACGAAGTTCATCGTAAGCGACTGCATCTTGAGCTGGGTTAAAGTCAGATGTATTGGCAATCAAGAAACGAAGAGTGTTACGGATCTTACGGTAAGTTTCAGAGACTTGGCTCAAGATATCCATAGAGATACGCACGTCGTTGCTTGAGTCAACACTTGTTACCCAGAGACGCAAGATTTCAGCACCGAATTGTTTTTCAACATCGCTTGGAGCAATGGTATTTCCAAGAGATTTAGACATCTTCTCACCTTTACCATCAAGGGCAAATCCTTGTGACAGAATTTGTTTGTAAGGTGCTACACCATGATTGGCAACAGATGTGATGAGTGATGAGTTGAACCAACCACGGTATTGGTCAGAACCTTCTAGGTAAAGATCTGCTGGGTAAGTCAACTCAGGACGGTTTACTACAACTCCATTCCATGATGAACCTGAGTCAAACCAAACGTCCATGATATCTGTTTCTTTTTTGAACTCACCATTTGGTGAACCTGGATGAGTAAATCCTTCTGGCAAGAGGTCCTTAGCATCACGTTCCCACCAAATACTTGAACCATGTTCCTCAAAGAGTTGAGCCACGTGTTCAATAGTTTCAGCAGTCATGATAGCTGTACCATCTTCAGCGTAGAAGATAGGAAGCGGAACACCCCAAGCACGTTGACGAGAGATAACCCAGTCACCACGGTCACGAATCATGTTGTAAAGACGCACTTTCCCCCATTCAGAGTGGAATTTTACTTTTTCAATTTCATCCAAGATTTCTTGACGGAATTTTGATACAGAAGCAAACCATTGTGGAACTGCACGCCAGATAATTGGTTTCTTAGTACGCCAGTCAAATGGATATGAGTGAGAAATTTCTTCTTGGGCAAGAAGGAGGCTGCCAAGTTTTTCAATAACAGTTGGTACAACCTTATCGTAGAATTGGCCTTCAAACTCAGGACCAGCATTCTTCATCATGATACCACGTTCGTCAACAGTCACTGCGACTTCAAGACCATTAGCAATACCAACATTATAGTCGTCCTCACCAAAACCAGGGGCTGTATGGACGATACCAGTACCAGAGTCAGTGGTAACGTGGTCACCAAGGATAACGAGCTCATCTACTGCAGTATCCCATGGGTGTTCTGTCACGATGTGGTTGAGTTCTTGACCACGGTAAGTTGCCAACACTTGAACATCAGCCCAACCAAATTTCTCAGACAAGCTAGTCAACAATTCTGCAGCAACGACAAACTTACGAGTTTCACCAGCAGGTTGAACTAAAACGTAATCAATATCTGCTCCAACCGTCAAACCACGAGAAGCTGTGATAGTAAATGGAGTTGTTGTCCAGACTACGATATAAGTCTCTGTATCTAGAACACCTTTGCCATCTTTTACCTTATTGGCATAGTAAAGGGAAGTTGAAACCAAATCATGGTATTCAATTTCCGCTTCGGCAAGGGCTGACTCAGATGACCATGACCAGTAAACTGGTTTTGCACCACGGTAGATATAGCCTTTATTAGCCATCTCACCAAATACACGGATTTGAGCTGCTTCATAATCAGGAGTCAAAGTCACATATGGATTTTCCCAGTCACCAGAAACACCCAAACGTTTAAAGTCTTCACGTTGTTTATCTACTTGAGAAAGAGCGTATTCACGGCAAAGTTTCAAGTACTCAACCAAGTCCATTTCTTTACGTTTGACACCTTGTTTTGCCAAAACTTGCTCGATTGGCAGACCATGAGTATCCCAACCTGGGATAAATGGTGCGTAAAAACCTGACATAGATTTTGAGCGAACAATGATATCTTTTGAAATCTTGTTCATAGCGTGTCCAACGTGGATATTTCCGTTCGCGTATGGAGGGCCATCATGCAAGGTGAAATGAGGTTTTCCTTGGTTCAATTCTTGACGACGTTGGTAAAGTTTTGCATCTTCCCATTCCTTTTGCCAAACTGGCTCTTTGGTAGGAAGGCCTGCACGCATTGGGAAAGCTGTTTTCCCAAGATTAAGGGTATCTTTGAGTTTCATGGTATCTCCTTTATAAATAATCACAAATTAAAAACCACGACTGCCAAAAAGGACGAAAATCGTGGTACCACCTTTATTCGGAAAAAGATTTAGTCTTTCTCCCTCTTATCCCGTAACGTGGGGAACGTCAAATCCTACTAACTTCAGACTTGAGTTTTTGAGAGGATAATCTTATCAATAGGGATTACAGGACTCACACCATCTCCTGCTCGCTGGAAATATAAGGATAAGATATTGTTCTCAGAATATTTCTTATAAAATTGTAACGGATTCTTGCGGTGCTTCAAATCCTGGTGCTGAATCAAATGTTTCTGTAGCTGGTGTTGGAGCCGAAGGATGTACTGGAGCTACTTCTGGCTCTTCATACATTGGACCAACTGGATGAGCAGGTTCTTCTTCCATTTGAGGACCCACTACAGGAGTTGGAGCTTCCACTTCCTGTTTAGTCTGAGCTTCAAATTCAGCCAATTCTTTATTGGCTGCTTCAATACGAGCCTGTAACTCTGCCATTTCTGCTTGAGAGAACTGACGTGTCATATCAATTGGTTCTTCCTCAATTGGAGCTGGAATCGGTTCTCCAAGTACCTCGCTAACCACTTCTTTAAAGGCTTCATCACTGGTTTGAAGATAAGTAGCTGTTGGGCGAAGAATATCTTCCCAGTCTGAAGATTCAACAATAGCCAACTGACTCTCAATTGTAGATTTGAGACGTTGGTGGAAGACACGGCTCTTGTTCTTCAACTCTTCGGTTTCAACAGCAACTTTCTTAGCATTGTCTGTTGCTTGACGAAGAATCTCGTTTGCCTTATATTTAGCTTCTTCCAACAAGCGTTGCGCATCCTGCTCTGCTTGATGAATGATATTGTTTGAACGTTCATGTGCTGCTTGTTTCACTCGCTCAGCTGTGTCTTGGGCAATCAATACAGACTGGCTCAATGAATCTTTCATTTCGTCAAAGTAAGACAAACGCTCTTCTAAACTCTTAATACGCAAATCTTTATCATGATTCGCACGAACAAGATCTTCGTAATCACGAACCACAATATCTAAAAATTCATCGACTTCTTCTGGATCAAAGCCTCTGAATCGAGTTCCAAAGGTCTTGTCCTTTATTTCTAATGATGTAATTGGCATTCTATTCCTCACTTACTTAATAATAACTGGACGGTTATTTTTTTCTTCTCTTTTTTCGTTTGTCCCTTATCTTGAAGTAATCTCAAGCGACCAAATTTTCTCACACTAATCAAATCTCCAACTTGAACAGTGTAATCTGATTTGTCTACCACATGATAATTTACTTGGACAAGTTTCTTTTCAATCAACTGGTTTGCTTGATTCCTAGATAGTTTCAAAACATTTGATAAAAGAACATCTAATCGAAAACTAGACACAGATAAATCCAGTTCTCGATACTGTTCTAGCTTATCTATTTTCTCGGCGAAAGGACGTTCCTCCAGCGAAACAGGTATACGACCAATTTTCTTTAATCCATCTTGAAAGAGAAGAAGAAACTGCTGATTAATCATAATCTGCGCCCGTTCTTCATCTACTAGGATATCTCCAAAAAGTTTCCGTTCAATCCCTAATTGATTGATGACTGTCCCTAAAATCTTAGCATGCGTTAAATGTTCAAATTTATTGGAATACACGATTTCCTGAAGAGATATTTCAAAATCTGAAAACTCTGGTTGGAAATAATCTGGGTATAATAAAACTCGAACATACTCACTCGAGACAAATTCCCCACTACTGCTACAAGCAAGACCATAGGTTTTGGCCAAAATCTTTAATAGCTTCTCCTGATGAGGATTGATAAAAGGAGTTAAAAAAGGAGCATAGCTATCTTCTACCTTCTTTATCCATTCCATTCCCTTGTCAAGAAAGGGACGATCTTCTATGGAGAAATGCTGATAAATCCCTTTATTCATCCTATCATCGCCAGAAAACGGACTAGGTTTTCTCCTAAAAATCGAACCAAAACAATCGCAACCCAAACAGATAAATCAAGGCCCGCTATCTGTAAAGGCAGGCGTTGCAAGGGAGCAAGAACTGGTTTTACCAACGCTACAATCCAACGACCTAAACTGGATTCGTAGGCACCTGGAAACCAAGACATGACAGCGAAGGCTACCAAAATCAGGGAGTAAATATCCACTGCATTATAAATCATACGAATTAAAAAAATCATTATCGTACTCTATTTCGTCTCATATCAAAATCAAACTCACCCTGTTGATCTTCATCTGGCAAACGAATATCTTCTACATTCACAATAACATTCACTGGTGTCAACAGATACATGGTAGAAGCTACTTTTTTCAGACTTCCAGCTAGAACATGGCAAGCCCCATCCAGGTAATCCAAACAACGACGAGCCTGCACTTCAGTCATATATTGAAAATCAATCAAGATACTTTCGTTTCCTGCCAATAAATCAACAATTTCTGTTGCGTCTTCATATTTTCTAGGATAACGAACATCTATAATGACCTTATCAGTTGCACGCTGACTCTGATTTGCCAATTCCTGTTGTCTTGCATGAAGTCTGGTGATATTGTTCTCCTTTGTTCCAGCTGATTGTGGAGTTTGAGTGATTGGGAGAGCCGGTTCCTGTGAAGAATTTACTGGAGTAAACACAGGCTCATCTCTTTTTTCATAAGGGAGACTTGAATCCTCATCCTCCGTAAAATAATCTATAAATCTATCGAATCTATCTTTTAAAGACATGGTTCTCTCCTACTTAAAAAATGCTGTACCTATACGAACAAAGGTGGAACCGAATTGAATCGCTTCTTTATAATCACGACTCATTCCCATACTTAACTCGGTCATAGGCATATTTGGAATTTGTTTTTCTTGGATTTCTCTTTGTAAATCTTGGGTCGCCTTGAAAATTTCTTTCAACTGCTCACTTCTAGCCTCAAAAGGTGCCATCGTCATTAAACCAACATATTCAATCTTATCTAGTCTGGCTAACTCTGGCAAGATATCCAGCAGTTCCTCTCTCGAAAAACCGTGCTTGCTTTCTTCTTTAGAAATATTTACTTGAAGGAAACACTTGATGACTCGGTCACTTCTTTTTTGGATTTCCTCCGCTAGCTTTACTGAATCCAAGGCATGGAAATAATCAACGTATTGAATGACATCTTTCACCTTACGTCTTTGCAAGGTACCAATCAAATGCCAAGTCACATCTCGATCTTTTAAAGCTTCATATTTTTCCAGAAACTTATCTACACGATTTTCACCGATATGATGAACCCCTAGCGGAAGCAAGGCTTCCGCTGTCGGTACATCTACATACTTGGTAACTGCAATGACAGAGACTGAACCACTCTCTCGATGAGCACTCAGACTAGCCTCTGCAACTTCTCGAAAAACAAGTTCTGTATTTTCTTTTACATTCATTTACTTAACGATTTTTGAAAAATGGAGGTGTATCCAATTCATCTTCATCTTGTGATGTTGGGGCTTCAAAGCGTTCAACTGGAGAAACGACTGAATCTGTTGTACGAACAATCGATTCACGGCGAAGATCCCAATCACCAAAAGCAGATGCTTGAGTTGGTTCCAAACGACGTGGATTTTGTTTTGGCAATTCAGCTGTTTCTGCCATATCAAAATGACGATCAAAGCCATGTGAATGAGCTGATTTCACTGTCTCACGGTAGTTAGTAGTCGGTCTAGCTTGTGGAGCAACAGCCTTCTCTACGCGGTCTTGACGAACACCCGTTGCGACAACTGTTACACGAATTTCATCACGCATACTTTCATCAATTGAAGTACCGAGCCAGATGTTCACTCCTTGACCTGCTGCCTGGTTCACAATTTGTGAAGCCTCCTCAGCTTCAATCAAGGTTAAATCGAGACCACCAGTTACGTTGACAATCACATCTTCTGCTCCATCAATTGTTGTTTCAAGAAGTGGAGAGTAAATTGCCTTACGCGCCGCTTCTACCACACGTTCTTCTCCACTACCGATACCAATACCCATGAGAGCATTCCCTTTATTTGCCATAACTGTTTTCACATCGGCAAAGTCAAGGTTAATCAATCCTGGATTGGTAATCAAATCTGTAATCCCTTGAACACCTTGACGAAGAACGTTATCCGCTTCGCTAAGAGCCTCCAAAAGCGGTGTTTTCTTATCAACAATTTCAAGCAAGTTGTTGTTTGAAATAATCAATAGAGTATCCACATGCTCACGAAGTTGATTGATTCCTTCTACAGCAAATTGTCCACGCTTACTTCCTTCAAAACCAAAGGGACGTGTTACAACACCAACTGTAAGCGCACCTAAATCTTTGGCGATACGAGCAATAACAGGAGCAGCTCCAGTTCCAGAGCCTCCTCCCATACCAGCAGTGATGAAGACCATATCGGCGCCACTGATAGCTTCCGTCAGTGTTTCTTCGCTTTCTTCAGCAGCTTTACGACCAACCTCAGGTTGACCTCCTGCACCCAAACCACGAGTCAATTTAGGTCCCAACTGAATAACAGTCTCAGCTTTTGTACTACTCAATGCTTGTACATCTGTGTTTGCTGCGATAAATTCTACGCCTGTAACACCTTCGTCGACCATACGGTTGATGGCATTGCCACCACCTCCACCGACACCAATTACTTTAATCACTGCACCTTGAGCAGCAGCTGTATCAAATGAAAATGTCATAATTTATTTTTCCTCTTTATTCGTCAAACATGCTTCCGATCAAGCCACGGAAACGATCTGCTAATTTCGGTTTATTTTGTGAAGCTTGTTGGAAATCCGCCATTGGTTCTGTAGGAGCCACCGGCTCTACTTCTGGAGCAGGAGCTGGTTGAACAGGCGTTGATTGTACAAACTGAGCTGTTTTTTGCAGCATCCCACCAAAACTAATTGGCTGATGGCTTAAGTCATTCTCACCTTTTATCGCTCTCTGAGCCAAAAGATTCACTTCTGTTAATTGACCCGCAAATTCTGATAAACTAATCACATGCGCAAAGGCTGGATTACGGATACCAACTTGATTTGGAACATAAAGCTTGACACGGACGCCAAAGACTTCCTGAGCAAGTTCAACCATACCTGGTAAAATGGCATTCCCACCGATTAAGACAATACCACCAGGGAGCTCCAATAGACGTCTTCTATCTAATTCTTGCTTGATTTGCTCAAGGATGTGCTTAATTCGTGCAGAAATAATTTCTGACAAGTAGGCTTCCGTCACTTCAACTGCTTCTACTTCTCCAATAACTTCTACTTGGAAGGTTTCTTTGCTTGCAAGAGGCGGATAGGCTTCCCCGTAATTCAGTTTCAAGCCTTCCGCTAATTTGCGAGAGGTTTTCAAAACCTTGGAGATATCTTTAGTTACATAATCTCCACCTTCTTGGAGAATATGTGTGAACTGAAGTTCTTGGTTACGGATTGTAGCGACAGTCGTTTGACCTGCTCCCATATCAATCACTGTAGCACCAAATTCACGTTCACCTTCGTTCAAAACTGATTGAACCATTGCTAGTGGTGAAATAATAACATTTTCAACCTGTAGTCCGACACGTTCTACTGTCTTACGTAGGTTATGTAAAATAGTGCGAGGACCTGTATAAAGCAAACCACGCATTTCAAGACGAACCCCCATCATGCCACGTGGGTCACGAATCCCTTGGAAACCATCCACAATAAATTCTTCAGGAATAAAGGTAATGACTTCACGGTCAGGTGTCATACTCTTTGTCAAAGCTGATTTGACAACATTTTCAACATCTTGATCCGTAATTTCCTTGGTATCAGATGTTACTGGAATCATCCCTTGAGTTGGTTCTACCTGCAAAAGATTACCAGGCAAGCCGACATTCACTGATTTAATCGAAATGCCTGACTTTTCTTCTGCTTGGGAAATGGCTGACTTGATAGCAGTTGCTGCTGCATCAATATCAACAATAATTCCATCCTTTACACCTTTACTTTTGGCATTACTCACGCCAATTACATTTAATTCACCATTTCTCTGCTCGGCTACAAGCACCTTGACAGAGCTTGTTCCAATATCTAGACCTGTAAAAAAGCCTTCTCTAGCCATTACATCGCATCCTCTCTATCTTCCAAGTTTCGCACTTCGTATTATTCCATAGCTAAACTTAGGCATAGCTATTCACAGAATATTATAACACAAAAAATTTAATCATGCTTGCTTTTTTCCTAAATTTCCCAGCCAATTTTTGAGTTTCTATGTTCAGAAATTCTTATTTTATAAGCTGCTTGTAAAAACTCTCTAAGACAAAAAAAGAAAGCTCTGTGTTAAGCTTTCTTTGCAATCATTTTTTCTGCTTCTTGAGCTAAAAAGAATTCTAAGATTTTCTTAGTCAAACTGATAGTAGCTACCAGCACAATTGAAACAAGTAAATAATTAGCTACTAGACCATGATCCCCAACCAATGGCGGTTTTGTCAAGAATCCGTAATCCCCACCTGTTACCAAATTGACCACAAAAATCAAGGCATTTAGGGCAAAGGTCATGAGAAAAATTCCCTTCACATCCAGCAATTTCGCACTATACTGTCTCAATAGATAAACTAGAGAGTTCCCCAAGAGTGCTAAATGACCAAAGATAAAGGATAAAATGGTGATATGTGGAAAAGGGTAAGCATCTGGCACTGGATAAACAAAGGCTGCTAATGTCCCAAATGTTCCCAATAATGCAAAGTATTGTTTATATTTGGACTGACCAGGAAGCAAGAGTACCACAAACATAGCCATACGGCAATGGTAAAAGGGTAGGCTTTCTGACAATGGCATATGATTGACCCAGTACCAACCATAAAGAAGGATCAACTGAACGGCCTGTAAAATCTGGAAAAATCGTTGGTAAACCTTCTTTTCACGATAGCGATAGGCTGTATAAAAGGTCAAGGCTAAGAGCGTAAATAGGCTAACATACCAAAAAAGGTCAAATTTAGGTGGTTCTGTTGGCTGAGTTGTAAAAAAAATATCCCATAAATTCATCTAGTCTTCCTCATAATTCAAAATTTTCCTGCATATTATTATACCATGCTATTTGTCAAAAATGGATTTAGAAATACGATAATCATCTTCTTAGTCAAGATATTGCTCCCTCTGACCTTGATAAACCTGCCAAAGAATCTCGATTTGCTCCTTGGTAATGCGTTTTTCAGATAAATTCGGCAGTTGGTCAATTGCAAAAAATTGAAGGTCAGCGATTTCTTGATTTTCTTGGAATTGTCCATCGAGAAGCGGGACTTTGACAGTTGTG
>NZ_VMMQ01000056.1:0-14389 GCF_013277295.1 Streptococcus sp. 477 | reverse complement strand
AGGTCGACAAATCACAATTTGCTTGTGAGATAGCTATAAAAGTGTGGAGAAATAGCTTGAAATTTAGTATAATATAGCTAAACTATTTGTTTAAAGTGAGAAAAAAATGGGAAATTTTAGCTTTCTTTTAAAAAATGACGAATATGAATCTTTTTCAAAACCTTGCATTGAAGCTGAGAATATGATTGCTACATCAACTGTGGCTACTGCCTTTATGGCGCGTCGTGCTTTAGAGCAGGCTGTCCATTGGATATATAGTCACGATTCATATTTAGAGGCTCCCTATCGTGCTACTCTATCTTCTTTAGTATGGGATGATGATTTTAGGGATATCGTAGATTCTGAACTCCACAAGCAGATAGTTCTGTTGATTCGGTGGGGAAACCATGCTGCTCATGGTGGTGAAATTAAGGAACGAGAAGCGATTTTAGCTTTGCATCATTTGTATCAGTTTGTTAATTTTATCGATTATTGTTACAGCAATGAGTTTGTGGAGCGTTATTTTGATGAGAAGTGCTTACCACTTTCAGCAAACATCAAATACCGAGAAACTCCACAATCTATGATAAAGTTACAAGACAGTTTACCAGAACTGCCTGATTTTCATGAACAGATGGCTGCTCAGTCCGTAGAAGTTCAAGAGACTTATACTGAAAAACGTGAGACTGCAGCGCAACGGCAAGATGTGCCTTTCCATATTGATCAATTATCTGAGGCAGAGACAAGAAAACTCTTTATTGATATCGATCTCCGTCTAGCAGGATGGATATTTGAAGAAAACTGTCGTGTTGAGATAGCTGTTGATGGTCTCAAGCACGGTTCAGGAATTGGTTACTGTGACTATGTACTTTATGGTAAAAATGGGAAAATTTTAGCGATTGTGGAGGCTAAAAAAGCCTCTGTCAATCCAGAAGTAGGGGAAGTACAGGTCAAAGAATATGCTGAAGCTTTGGAGAAACATATCGGCTATCAGCCAATTTGCTTTATTACAAATGGGTTGAAGCACTATATACTTGATGGTCCGAACCGCCGCCAGATTGCAGGATTTTACTCTCAAGAAGAATTGCAATTAGTGATGGATAGACGTCATCTTCAAAAACCACTTGAGGATATTTCTAGTAAAATTAGGGACGATATTTCCGAGCGTCACTACCAAAAACATGCGATTGCAAGCGTTTGTGAAGCTTTCTCTAATCATCGTAGACAGGCACTTTTGGTTATGGCAACTGGGGCTGGGAAAACTCGTACAGCAGTTTCTCTAGTTGATATCTTATCACGTCATAACTGGGTAAAAAACGTTCTCTTCTTAGCCGATAGAACTTCCTTGGTTAAGCAAGCCTATGATTCGTTTAGAAAATTACTCCCAGATCTTTCCGTTTGTAACTTCTTAGAAGATAAAGAAGGAGCTCAATCAAGTCGCATGGTCTTTTCAACTTATCCGACCATGATTGGAGCGATTAGTGGTCAAGAAGAAGTAAATCAACGTCCTTTCACTGTTGGGCATTTTGACCTTATCATAATTGACGAATCTCACCGTTCTATTTATCAGAAATACAAGTCCATTTTTGATTATTTTGATGCAAGGATTGTAGGCTTAACAGCTACTCCTCGTCAAGATTTAGATAAAAACACCTATGGATTCTTTAATTTGGAGAATGGGGTTCCAACATATGCATATGATTTGGAAGAGGCTGTTAAAGACGGATATTTAGTAGCCTATCATTCTATCGAAACCAAACTGAAACTACCTACGGATGGTCTACATTATGATGATTTGTCTGAAGAAGAAAAGGAACATTTTGATAGCAAATTTGAAGACGATAGCTGTGAAAAAGATATTGATGGGAGTGTATTTAATTCCTTTATTTTCAATAAAAGTACAGTAGAAATTGTTTTAAATGAACTCATGACAAGAGGAATTCAGACAGCCTCGGGTGATGAAATTGGTAAAACTATTATTTTTGCTAAAAATCATGATCATGCGGAATATATCAGAGGTATTTTTAACAACCGCTATCCTGAAAAAGGGAGCGACTATGCTCAGGTAATTGATTATAGTATTAAGCATTATCAGACCTTGATTGATGATTTTAAAATTAAGGAGAAGTATCCTCAAATTGCGATTTCTGTCGATATGTTAGATACAGGTATTGATGTACCAGAGGTTGTGAATTTAGTCTTCTTCAAGAAAGTACGCTCTAAAACTAAGTTTTGGCAGATGATTGGTCGAGGAACCCGTCTATGTAAAGATTTATTTGGACCTGAGCAGGATAAGGAAAACTTCTTGGTATTTGATTATGGGGACAATTTTGATTATTTTCGTGCAGATCCAAGAGATGGAGAGGGGCGTCACATTGTTTCGTTGAGTCAGCGTTTATTTAATATCAAAGTGGACTTGATTCGAGAACTTCAGGGACTCCAATACCAAGAAGAT
This sequence comes from Streptococcus sp. 477, assembly GCF_013277295.1. Classification (NCBI taxonomy): domain Bacteria; kingdom Bacillati; phylum Bacillota; class Bacilli; order Lactobacillales; family Streptococcaceae; genus Streptococcus; species Streptococcus sp. 477. Next base: position 11,955 of record NZ_VMMQ01000056.1, on the reverse strand, counting down.
CAGTTTGCGAGAGCATACCGTCAGGAGCTTGTTTCAGAACTTCAAGGTCGTATAGAGAGCTTAAATGAGTTGGACTTCAGGGTTCGTATGGTTTTAGATACAGTTTATAGCTATAGAAAATTGGAAAGTTGGCAAAATCTAACTGCTGTTACAAGTGAAACAATTCAAAAAAATCTCTCTCCGCTTTTATTTGATGAAGATAAAGAAGATGAGATGGCGAGGAGATTTGATTTGTGCTTACTTCATATTCAGTTGGGGCAACTGACAGCTAAATCTTCCACTGTTCATATTTCCCAAGTGATGAAGACGGCTAGAGCTCTTTCTGCTATTGGCAATATCCCGCAGGTTTTTGAGCAGGTTGAAATTATCAGGAAAGTACAGGAGCCTGAATTTTGGAAAGAAGTTAGCTTGTCTGATTTGGAAAAAATTTGTCTTGCTATTCGAGATTTATTACAGTTTTTGGATAAAACAGACCGTAAACCCTACTATGTTAACTTTGAAGATCGTATACTCTCCACTGTTCACGAGACCACAGCATTTTTGCAGGTCAACGATCTTCGATCTTATAATGAAAAAGTTGAGCATTATTTGAAAACTCATCTGGATGAAGAGTCCATTTCTAAGCTATACCATAATAAAAAGTTGACATCTGATGATATGCTTGCACTTGAAAAATTGCTCTGGGAAAAATTAGGTAGCAAATCAGACTACCAACATCATTATGAAAATAAGGCAATTCCGAGATTGGTGCGTGAGATTATTGGCTTAGATAGAGAGTCTGCCAATCGTATTTTTTCTAAATTTTTGTCGGATGAGAACCTTAATGCTAGGCAGATTTCATTTGTAAAATTGATTGTAGACTACATTGTAGAAAATGGTTTTTTAGAGACGAAAGTGTTAACGCAAGAGCCGTTTAAATCTTATGGATCGGTTCAACTACTCTTCCAACACCAACTACCAGTACTTCGTAATATTGTTCAAACCATTGAGCTCATCAATAATCGAGCTGGAGAAGCGGCTTAAATTCTAAAGTGATTGCCATACTGAGACTCATTTAAAATTAAAAAGAGTAGAAATTTATGTCATATATGAGAAGTTTTATTAGGAAGAATGTCATCGTTTTCCTAGAATACAGTATCAGTTGTTAAGTGGCTGATAAATTTCAAAGTAGATACTTGTACCACGATGTTTGTTGATCGAGTTATTAACAAAAGAGCTACTTTGATTTTAAAGAAATAGAAAACAAAAAGTCGAGCAAGAATTCAATTGCAGGAGAAAATGAAGGAATACTCAGTGAAAATCAAAGAGCAAACTAGCCGCAGGCTGCTCAAAACACGGTTTTGAGGTTGTAGATGAAACTGACGAAGTCAGTAACCATACCTACGGCAAGGCGATGTTAATGCGGATTGAAGAGATTTTTGAAGAGTATAAATCTTCCTAGGATAAAGCAAAACGCCTAATATCAAGGGTTTTAAACACTTGATATTAGGCGTTTTCTGATGTTAAAGACTTTCTACCAGGTTTTTTGAAGCATAATTGTTAGTTGTAGTCATTTATTATTCTTCAAAGAAAAATGGTGGGGCGAATTTTTTCAGTTCTTCAAAGCACTTTTGAGCAGCATCTGCATCTTCACAGATGATAAGACAGACATCATCACCACAAAGGGTAGCGATAGCGTCAGGGAAGCTCAAAGCATCAATGATAGAACCAAAGGATTGAGCCAGTCCAGGAAGGGTTTTTAGTAGGACTTGGTGTTGAACTGGGCGCATCAAGACAAGGGCGTCTTCCATGTAGAGTTCGAGACGTTTTTCCCATTTTGAGATGGAACCATTGTTAAGAACATAATAAGCGCTATCTTCTTCGCGGACTTTTGATAGGTTCATATTTTTGATGTCGCGTGAGAGGGTTGCCTGGGTCACTTGAATGTCGTTCTCAGCAAGAAGGGACTGCAATTCAGCCTGTGTATGAATCTTGTTTTTTGCGACAAGAGCGCGTATGAGTTGGTGGCGGTGTTCTGATTTATTCATAATAATGTAACTCCTTTCAGCAAGGTAAGGTAAGCGTGGACTGATCGAGGTCGGCAGTCAAGTGGTAGTCTGTATTGTCACGGATGGTGATTTCAAAGTCAGTCGTATAGAGGACTAAACGAAGAGTATCTCCTTCTTTTAGCTTATAAATAGTAGGTTGCAGTTCAAATTGCACATCCATCCATTCATCTGCAGTAATATCCTCTACTAACAGTAAATCATTTCTATTCTGTAAATTAAGGTAACCTTTTGTCACGACTCGTTGTGCATCTGGTCTAAATGGCAGTTCACAGAGATTTTCCAGCATATGATAGCGACCGTTGTCAATGGTTCTAGCACTTAAAACAGCTGGATAAGGCTGTAAGTATTTCTTTTGACCAAGTTCCAGTAGTTGAGCAGATAAGAGCCCCTTGTTTGTGCTGGATTTGATACGAAGATTGAGTTGAGCTCGACCGTTCAAGTGAAGATCTTTGGTCACAGGAAGGTCAATAGTAATCTGATTGGCTTTTCCTTGATAGAGTTCCGTATTGAATGTCTGGTAGTTTTTACCATAGCGCTCAAAATCCTTATCTGGGTACTGGTTTTGAATAACTTGCTCTTCTTGACCAAGTGCGAAGGTTTCAAAGTTTTCTTGCTCACCGAAGGTATCAAGTGATAACCAAGTCTGAGGGGCTGTATTGTCCTGCCAAATGACAGTAGGAAGTTGAAAATCTGTATCTTGTCCCAGTAATTTCTTTGTCAACAAAGCATTCATGGATTCACGGAAGTCAATTGATTGCCAATTGTTCATATAAACATGGGCGCCATTGTGGAAAAAGAGATGCTTGTTGATATGTGCAGGAAGAGTATGGAACATCTGGTAAACATGAAGTGGTTTGACATTCCAATCCTGAGAACCATGAGTAAAGACAACCTCTGCTTTTACATTATAGGCATTGCGCAGATAATTGCGGTCATGCCAAAACTGGTTATAGTCCCCAGTTTTTCGGTCTAGCTGAGCTTTCACTTTTTCTAAGTCAGCTTGGTGAGCTTCATTGCCACGGATATAGTCGCCAGCCAAGAGATTACGAGAGTAGGTTAGTTCAGCAAGGGAGTCAAAGTCCTCACCTGGATAGCCACCTGGGCTAGTCACCAGACCGTTTTCACGGTAGTAGTTGTACCATGAAGAAATGCCAGCCTCAGCAATGATAACCTCTAAACCATCGACGCCTGTAGTCGCAAGCCCATTGGACATGGTACCTAGATAAGAAAGTCCCGTTGTGGCAACTTTTCCGTTTGACCAGTCAGCCTTGACTTGACGCTGGCGCGTGTGGTCAGTAAAGGCACGGCAACGGCCATTAAGCCAATCGATGACATTTTTATAAGCCTCGATTTGCTGGTAGTCTCCATTAGTCATGAAACCAGTAGAGTCTTTGGTACCAATACCTGACACATAGAGATTGGCAAAACCTCGTGGAAGGAAATAGTCATTAAGAGTATAGCTAGAGTTGATGTGGCTTAGCTTTTCCTCAGCTTCCGACACAAGCTCAGCTTGGCCTTGGGGTTGGACGAGATTGAGTTGAGGTTCCTCTAGTTCAATCTTATGAGCAGGCTTCACTTCAAGTTCGCCCTCCATCTTGTAGAGAGCCTTGTCGCTAGCCTTGTCATTTGTTCCCTGATGATAGGGACTGGCTGTCATGATGGCAGGGATTTGTCCCTCATAACGTGGACGAATAATGCTAACCTTGACTAAGTCTGGTAGACCTTTTTGGTCAGTATCGACACGAGACTCAACGTAAACGACTTCACGAATGACATCATGGCTAGAAAAAGTAGCCAAACTCTTGCCGTTAAAGTAGTGGTAGTCATTATCCTCCGGCATAAGACCGTCGCTTACCAGTTGATCAATCAGGGTATTCCCCTTTTTGGTGCGAGTATTGAGTAACTGATAGAGATTTTCAATCATGTCACCGTATACAATAGGAAATCCAGTCTCCTTACGAAACGCTTCACTATCTTCGAAGTCAACCAAATAAGAAAAGCCTAAAAGTTGAAAGGCGACAGTATAAAAAATATCTGCTGTCAAGTCTTTGTCAGATTTGAAAAAAGTTAATATGTTAGTTTCTTTATCTATAGCTAAGCAGGAGAGTGGATAGTCGGTGTTCTCATAAGTGAAAAAAAAGCGACGTAAAAAAGTTTCCAGTAATTCCTTGGGATTGGCTGTGTTTTGTAAATCAAAGCCATATTTTTTTAGTTCAGATAAGATATTTTCTTTTGGGAAAGTGATATAACTATATTGATTAAAACGCATAGAACCTCCATATAGAATGATAGTTAAGGTTATTATATCAAAAAAAAAGCAGAAAGGGAATTGTTAACTGTAAAAGGAAATAATCCAATAAAAATGAATAAAGTGCTAAACTTAATATAGAGAACAGTGTAATAATAGACATAATAGGTATAATATAAAAATTCTAGGAGATTTATATTGTATGTTTTCTATTTTATATATAATATAGTATAAATATAAAAAATAATGACAAAAACACAAATGAATAAAAAATAAATTAGTAAGCTGATGAAATTTTTCTCAAGAGAAGCCTTTTATATGTGAAAATGGTATAATATAGTGAGAAGGATAGAGGAGAAGTGTAAATTGATCGCACAACTAGATACAAAAACAGTCTATAGTTTTATGGAGAGCGTCATTTCGATTGACAAGTATGTGAGAGCAGCTAAAGAATACGGCTACACTCATTTGGCTATGATGGATGTTGACAATCTTTATGGTGCTTTTGACTTTCTAGAGGTTACAAAAAAATATGGCATTCATCCTTTGTTAGGGCTTGAAATGAATGTGCTTGTAGATGACAAAGATGTGAATTTGCGCTTTTTAGCTCTATCTAGTGTAGGCTATCAGCAGTTGATGAAGCTTTCAACAGCCAAGATGCAAGGGGAGAAAAGTTGGTCAGTCCTGTCCCAGTATCTGGAGGATATTGCAGTCATTGTGCCTTATTTTGAAGAGATTGAGTCGCTAAATCTAGGATATGATTATTATATTGGGGTTTATCCAGAAACACTGACAAGCGAATTTCATCATCCTATCTTACCCCTTTATCGGGTCAACGCTTTTGAAAGTAGGGATAGAGAAGTTTTGCAAGTCTTAACAGCGATTAAAGAAAATCTACCACTTAGAGAAGTTCCCTTGCGTTCACGACAAGATGTTCTTTTATCAGCAAGTTCTCTAGAGAAACTATTTCAAGAACGTTTTCCTCAAGCATTGGACAATTTAGAAAAGCTGATTTCAGGCATTTCTTATGATTTGGATACGAGTTTGAAACTGCCTCGTTTTAACCCTGCTAGACCAGCAGTAGAAGAGTTGAGAGAACGTGCTGAACTGGGGCTTGTTCAGAAGGGGTTGACTAGTAAAGAATATCAAGAACGTCTAAACCAAGAATTGGCTGTTATTCATGATATGGGATTTGATGATTATTTCTTGGTTGTCTGGGATTTGCTGCGTTTTGGACGTTCAAATGGCTACTATATGGGAATGGGACGGGGTTCTGCAGTTGGTAGCTTGGTTTCCTATGCCTTGGACATCACAGGGATTGACCCAGTGGAGAAAAATCTGATTTTTGAACGTTTCCTCAATCGTGAACGCTATACTATGCCTGATATTGATATTGATATTCCTGATATTTATCGTCCAGATTTTATCAGATATGTTGGCAATAAGTATGGTAGTAAACATGCGGCTCAAATCGTTACTTTTTCTACCTTTGGTGCTAAGCAAGCTCTGCGTGATGTCTTGAAACGCTTTGGTGTTCCAGAATATGAATTATCCGTAATTACCAAGAAAATCAGTTTCCGTGATAATCTCAAGTCAGCCTATGAGGGCAATCTCCAGTTTCGTCAGCAAATAAATAGTAAGTTAGAATACCAAAAAGCTTTTGAGATTGCCTGCAAGATAGAGGGCTATCCAAGACAAACCTCTGTCCATGCGGCTGGTGTTGTGATCAGTGACCAAGATTTGACCAACTACATCCCTCTGAAGCATGGTGATGAAATTCCACTGACTCAATATGATGCTCATGGAGTTGAAGCTAGTGGGCTTTTGAAGATGGACTTTCTGGGACTGCGAAATTTGACCTTTGTTCAGAAGATGCAAGAGTTGCTTGCTAAAACAGAAGGGATTAAGATAGCTATCAACGAGATTGATTTGGAAGATAAAGAAACGTTAGCTTTATTTGCTTCTGGCAATACAAAAGGTATCTTTCAATTTGAACAACCTGGTGCCATTCGTCTGCTTAAGCGTGTGCAACCAGTCTGTTTTGAAGATGTCGTAGCGACTACTTCTCTAAATAGACCAGGTGCTAGTGATTATATCAATAATTTTGTGGCAAGAAAACATGGGCAGGAAGAAGTGACTGTTCTGGATCCAGTACTGGAGGATATTTTGGCTCCAACCTATGGTATCATGCTCTATCAGGAGCAGGTTATGCAGGTAGCTCAGCGGTTTGCTGGATTTAGTCTTGGGAAGGCCGATATTTTGCGTCGAGCTATGGGGAAAAAGGATGCTTCTGCCATGCATGAGATGAGAGCTTCCTTTATTCAAGGCTCCTTAGAAGCTGGTCATACTGTGGAAAAAGCAGAGCAGGTCTTTGATGTCATGGAGAAGTTTGCAGGTTATGGTTTTAACAGGTCACATGCCTATGCTTACTCAGCTTTGGCCTTCCAGTTGGCTTATTTCAAAACGCATTATCCAGCCATTTTTTATCAGGTCATGTTGAATTCTGCCAACAGTGATTACTTAATAGATGCACTTGAAGCAGGCTTTGAAGTGGCTCCTCTGTCCATCAACACCATTCCCTATCACGATAAAATTGCCAACAAGTCCATCTATCTAGGATTGAAATCGATTAAGGGAGTCAGTAATGATTTAGCTCTCTGGATTATTGAAAATAGACCCTATTCTAACATTGAAGATTTTATAGCTAAATTACCTGAGAATTATCTGAAACTACCTCTGCTAGAACCTTTGGTAAAAGTTGGTCTTTTTGATTTATTTGAAAAAAATCGTCAAAAAGTATTTAATAACTTAGCCAATCTATTTGAATTTGTGAAAGAGTTGGGAAGTTTATTTGGAGATACTATTTATAGTTGGCAGGAATCGGAGGATTGGACGGAACAAGAAAAATTCTATATGGAACAAGAGCTTTTAGGGATAGGTGTCAGCAAACATCCACTACAAACTATCGCAAGTAAAGCTATTTACCCAATTACCCCAATCGGAAATTTGTCAGAAAATAGCTATGCTATTATTTTGGTTGAAGTTCAGAAAATAAAAGTGATTCGTACCAAAAAGGGTGAAAATATGGCCTTCTTACAGGTAGATGATAGTAAGAAAAAATTGGACGTCACTCTCTTTTCAGACTTATATCGTCAGGTTGGACAGGAAATAAAAGAGGGAGCCTTCTACTATATAAAAGGAAAAATACAATCACGTGATGGCCGTCTGCAAATGATTGCACAAGAAATAAGAGAAGCAGTTGCTGAACGCTTTTGGATACAGGTGAAAAATCATGAATCGGATCAAGAAATTTCACGTATTTTAGAACAATTTAAAGGCTCAATCCCAGTCATCATCCGGTATGAGGAGGAACAGAAAACCATCGTTTCTCCCCATTATTTTGTAGTTAAATCTGATGAATTAGAGGAGAAATTGAATGAAATCGTTATGAAAACGATTTATCGCTAAAAATACGGAAAATAGAAGAATTTTAAAATCAAATGTGGTATAATCAAGAAGACTGTTAAAAGAAAAAGGAGCATAAACCAATATGAAACGTATTGCTGTTTTGACTAGTGGTGGAGACGCCCCTGGTATGAACGCTGCTATCCGTGCAGTTGTTCGTCAAGCAATTTCAGAAGGAATGGAAGTGTTTGGTATCTATGACGGATATGCTGGTATGGTTGCCGGTGAAATTCATCCCCTAGATGCAGCTTCAGTAGGAGACATCATTTCTCGTGGTGGTACTTTCCTTCACTCAGCTCGTTACCCAGAGTTCGCTCAACTTGAAGGGCAACTAAAAGGGATTGAGCAATTGAAAAAACACGGCATTGAAGGTGTAGTTGTTATCGGTGGAGACGGTTCTTACCACGGCGCTATGCGTTTGACTGAGCATGGTTTCCCTGCTATCGGTCTTCCAGGTACAATCGATAACGATATCGTTGGTACTGACTTTACAATCGGTTTTGACACAGCGGTTACAACTGCTATGGATGCTATTGATAAGATTCGTGATACATCATCAAGTCACCGTCGTACTTTTGTTATTGAAGTTATGGGACGTAACGCTGGTGATATCGCTCTTTGGGCTGGTATTGCAACTGGTGCAGATGAAATCATCATTCCTGAGGAAGGATTCAAGATTGAAGACATCGTAGAAAGCATTAAATGTGGTTATGAGTGTGGTAAAAAACACAATATCATCGTCTTAGCTGAAGGTGTGATGTCAGCAGCTGAATTTGGTCAAAAACTTAAAGAAGCTGGAGATACAAGCGACCTTCGTGTGACAGAACTTGGACATATTCAACGTGGTGGTTCTCCAACTGCGCGTGACCGTGTATTGGCGTCACGTATGGGTGCCCATGCTGTTAAACTTCTTAAAGAAGGTATTGGTGGTGTTGCGGTTGGTATCCGTAACGAGAAAATGGTTGAAAACCCAATTCTTGGAACGGCAGAAGAAGGAGCATTGTTTAGCCTTACTGCAGAAGGTAAGATTGTAGTTAACAACCCACACAAAGCCGATATTGAGCTATCTAGCTTGAATAAGAGCTTGTCATAATTTACAATTTAGTTAATAAGACCAAAAAGGTCATATCTATAAAGGAGTCACAAAAATCATGAACAAACGTGTAAAAATCGTTGCAACTTTGGGTCCTGCGGTAGAAATCCGTGGTGGTAAAAAATTCGGTGAGGACGGATACTGGGGTGAAAAACTTGATGTTGAAGCTTCAGCTAAAAACATTGCTCAATTGATTGAAGCTGGTGCTAACACATTCCGTTTCAACTTCTCACACGGTGACCACCAAGAACAAGGTGAGCGTATGGCAACTGTTAAACTTGCTGAAAAACTTGCAGGTAAAAAAGTTGGTTTCCTTCTTGATACAAAAGGACCAGAAATCCGTACAGAATTGTTCGAAGGTGAAGCTAAAGAGTATTCATACAAAACTGGTGAGAAAATCCGTGTTGCAACTAAACAAGGAATCAAATCAACTCGTGAAGTGATTGCATTGAACGTTGCTGGTGCTCTGGATATCTATGATGATGTTGAAGTTGGTCGTCAAGTGTTGGTTGACGACGGTAAACTTGGTCTTCGTGTGGTTGCTAAAGATGACGCAACTCGTGAATTTGAAGTGGAAGTTGAAAACGATGGTATCATCGCTAAACAAAAAGGTGTGAATATTCCTAACACTAAAATTCCTTTCCCAGCCCTTGCTGAACGTGATAACGACGATATCCGCTTTGGTCTTGAACAAGGTATCAACTTTATTGCGATTTCATTCGTACGTACTGCAAAAGACGTGAACGAAGTTCGTGCAATCTGTGAAGAAACTGGAAACGGGCATGTTCAATTGTTCGCTAAAATCGAAAATCAACAAGGTATCGATAACTTGGATGAAATCATCGAAGCAGCTGATGGTATCATGATCGCTCGTGGTGATATGGGTATCGAAGTACCATTCGAAATGGTTCCAGTTTACCAAAAAATGATTATCAAGAAAGTCAATGCTGCAGGTAAAGTTGTTATCACTGCAACAAACATGCTTGAAACAATGACTGAAAAACCACGTGCAACTCGTTCAGAAGTATCAGACGTATTCAACGCTGTTATCGACGGAACTGACGCTACAATGCTGTCAGGCGAGTCTGCAAACGGTAAATACCCACTCGAGTCAGTAACTACAATGGCTACAATAGACAAGAACGCTCAAACTCTTCTTAATGAATACGGACGTTTGGATTCAGATTCATTTGAACGTAACTCTAAGACAGAAGTAATGGCTTCAGCTGTTAAAGATGCTACTAACTCAATGGATATCAAATTGGTTGTAACTCTTACTAAGACAGGTCATACTGCACGTTTGATTTCTAAATACCGTCCAAATGCTGATATCTTAGCATTGACATTTGATGAATTGACAGAACGTGGATTGATGTTGAACTGGGGTGTTATCCCAATGTTGACAGATGCTCCATCTTCAACTGACGATATGTTCGAAATCGCTGAACGTAAAGCGGTAGAAGCAGGTCTCGTTGCGTCAGGTGATGATATCGTTATCGTTGCTGGTGTACCAGTAGGAGAAGCTGTTCGTACAAATACAATGCGTATCCGCACAGTACGTTAAGAAAAATATAAAAACCTATCATATCCAGCTTTAGAGCTTGTGTGATAGGCTTTTTTGGGCTCTTTGTCAACTGTAGTGGGTTGAAGTCAGCTAAGCTCGAGAAAGGACAAATTTTGTCCTTTCTTTTTTGATATTCAGAACGATAAAAATCCGTTTTTTGAAGTTTTCAAAGTTTCGAAAACCAAAGGCATTGCGCTTGATAAGTTTGATGAGATTATTGGTCGCTTCCAGTTTGGCGTTAGAATAGTGTAGTTGAAGGGCGTTGACAATCTTTTCTTTATCCTTGAGGAAGGTTTTAAAAACAGTCTGAAAAAGAGGATGAACCTGCTTTAGATTGTCCTCAATGAGTCCGAAAAAGTTGTCAGGCTCTTTATTCTGGAAGTGAAAAAGTAAGAGCCGATAGAGATTATAGTGGTGTTTCAAGTCTTCTGAATAGCTCAAAAGCTTGTCAAGAATCTCTTTATTGGTCAAGTGAATACGAAAAGTAGGGCGATAAAAACGTTTATCACTCAATTTACGACTATCCTGTTGAATGAGCTTCCAGTAGCGCTTGATAGCCTTGTATTCATGAGATTTTCTATCGAATTGGTTCATGATTTGGACACGCACACGACTCATAGCACGGCTAAGATGTTGTACAATATGAAAGCGATCTAGAACGATTTTAGCATTCGGGAGTGAAACAGTCTGGGAGACTGTTTCAGCCTGAGCCTAGAAATTTGAAAGCGAAGCTGTTTAGCCAAGGCATAATAAGGGCTAAACATATCCATAGTAATAATTTTGACGCGACATCGGACAGCTCTATCATACTTAAGAAAGTGATTACGAATGATAGCTTGTGTTCTTCCCTCAAGAACAGTGATGATATTGAGATTGTTAAAATCTTGCGTAATGAAGCTCATCTCCATCTCCCGATTGAAACAGTCACTCCCCGGACTGTTTCAACGTCCCAAGACATAATCTCAGGCAGATTTCTAACATTACACTCAAAGTGGAAGTCATTGAGCTTTCGAATGACAGTTGAAGTTGAAATGGCCAGCTGATGGGCAATATCGGTCATAGAAGTCTTTTCAATCAACTTTTGCGCAATTTTTTGATTGATAATACGAGGGATTTGGTCATTTTTCTTGACGATAGAAGTTTCAGCGACCATCATTTTAGAACAATGATAGCACTTGAAACGACGCTTTCTAAGGAGAATTCTAGTAGGCATACCAGTCGTTTCAAGATAAGGAATTTTAGAAGGTTTTTGAAAGTCATATTTCTTCATTTGACTTCCGCACTCAGGACAAGATGGAGCTTCATAGTCCAGTTTGGCGATGAGTTCCTTGTATGTATCCTTATTAATGATATCCATAGGGGATTTACCCACTACAAATATTATAGAGCCCAAAAAGGTGGCTATGTCACCTTTTTGTGTCAGTGTAGGTATTTGTGACGCGGTGGTGGGGCATCAATGGAGCTTCTTGAAGGTAATACTCTTCGAAAATCTCTTCAAACCACGTCAGCGTCGCCTTACCGTAGGTATGGTTACTGA
>NZ_VMMQ01000055.1:0-25835 GCF_013277295.1 Streptococcus sp. 477 | reverse complement strand
AGCGCGGTCTTGAACGTGGGCGAGCTGAGGGCATTGAACAGGGAATTGAACGTGGACGAGCTGAAGGCATCGAACAGGGATTAAAAGTAAGTTTAGCAAATCTAGTTCGTCAAGGTCTTCTAACACCTGAGGTTGCGAGTGAGCAATTAGGCATGACTGTGGCTGAGTTTGAAGAACTATTGAAAGAGCATCATAAATAAGAATGTTGAATTTCAAATTCAAGTTAGGCAGAGAGAAGAAATTTTCAGAGAGATTTGCGATCCAACTATTTTTTAGGACAATCATTGCTTCACCTCTCGATGAAGGCAACTTTTTTAGAAGTCGTTTTTTTAGGTAAGAGGATTGACTTTAGGAAATCATCTACGAGTCAGTTTTTTTAAGTCCTCATATAGAGACTCTAGGCATAAAATCTTAAAAATCACAAACACGCATAGTATCAGGTAATTAAAAAAACTTGATATTATGCGTTTTATAGTGCATTGAATCTATATTAGGACACAACAATTCTTAAATCATTGTTAGAAATTGGTTTGAATTTTCCAATCAATTTGTTCGATTTTTACATCATTGCATTATATTATGTGACTATTAACCTTGTCTTCTCCTAAAATTGACTTTCTTGTTTTCTTATCTTGTCCACTCGAAACAAGTATTGTAAGAATTTGATTATTTTTGAAAGTACTTTTAATATACTTGATATAGTTAAAAAAGATTTGAAACTAAATTCCAAATTAGAAAAAGACTTGAAATACTAAAAAAAAAAAGTATACTCTAATTGAAAACGGTAACAAAACTAATTTAGAGAATGAAATATAGAGTATTTCTCTCTTAAAAGTTTTTGGTGAAACGAGATGTAGAAAGGAGATTTAGCCAAAGAGTCTATTAGTGCTAGAATAATAGATTAGAATTATTTTAGAAAAACGAAGTGAGCAGCTTATAAATTCAAGTCCCCAAATAGATTCATACTAGTATCTTTTGCAAAAAATAAAGGGCGACTTCCTTCATGAATACCAATTTCATCTATAAGGAAGGTAGCTAATTGAACTAACTTATTTATTCTGTTTGTCGCTAGAAAAATCAGACCTCCTTGTGAAGATTGAGGAGATACTTAATGAAAATCAAAGAAGAAACTAGCAAGCTAGTAGCAGATTGCCCAAAACACCGCTTTGAGGTTGTAGATAAGACTGACCTATATAATCCAAGGTGAAGCGACTGTGGTTTGAAGAGATTTTCAAAGAGTATAGGCTAGAGAGTAGTGTTTTTATGTCCTTCTAGTAGAAAATGCTAGACAGAAGAATGGGGAACTTGGATAGGAAAAATAGATTGAGAAAGGAGGTTAGAAGAGATGATTATTACAAAAATTAGCCGTTTAGGAACTTATGTGAAAGTAAATCCACATTTTGAAACATTAATAGATTTTCTAGAAAAAACAGGACTAGAAAATTTAACAGAAGGTCCGATTGATATCGATGGTGATCGATTATTTGGGAATTGCTTTACTTATCTAGCAGACGGTCAAGCAGGAGCCTTCTTTGAAACTCACCAAAAATATTTGGATATTCATTTAGTTTTGGAAAACGAAGAAGCCATGGCTGTTACGTCGCCAGAAAATGTAAGCGTTACCCAAGAATATGATGATGAGAAAGATATTGAATTATACACAGGGAAAGTGGAACAGTTAGTTCATTTGAGAGCTGGCGAATGCCTTATCACTTTTCCAGAAGATTTACATCAACCCAAGGTTCGTATAAATGATGAACCTGTGAAAAAAGTTGTCTTTAAAGTTGCGATTTCTTAATGTAGAAAGGGAAGAACAATGAAAAAAATGAGAAAGTTTTTATGTTTAGCTGGAGTTGCGCTAGCAGCCGTTGCCTTGGTAGCTTGTTCAGGAAAAAAAGAAGCTACAACTAGTACTGAACCACCGACAGAATTATCTGGTGAGATTACAATGTGGCACTCCTTTACTCAAGGACCACGTTTAGAAAGTATTCAAAAATCAGCAGATGCTTTCATGCAAAAGCATCCAAAAACGAAAATCAAGATTGAAACATTCTCTTGGAATGACTTCTATACTAAATGGACTACAGGTTTAGCAAATGGGAATGTGCCAGATATCAGTACAGCTCTCCCTAACCAAGTAATGGAAATGGTCAACTCAGATGCTTTGGTTCCGCTAAATGATTCTATCAAGCGTATTGGACAGGATAAATTTAACGAAACTGCCTTAAGTGAAGCAAAAATCGGAGATGATTACTACTCTGTTCCTCTTTATTCACATGCACAAGTTATGTGGGTTAGAACTGATTTGTTAAAAGAACATAATATTGAGGTTCCTAAAACTTGGGATCAACTCTATGAAGCTTCTAAAAAATTGAAAGAAGCTGGAGTTTATGGCTTGTCTGTTCCGTTCGGAACAAATGACTTAATGGCAACACGTTTCTTGAACTTCTACGTACGTAGTGGTGGAGGAAGCCTCTTAACAAAAGATCTTAAAGCAGATTTGACAAGCCAACTTGCTCAAGATGGTATTAAATACTGGGTTAAAATGTATAAAGAAATCTCACCTCAAGATTCTTTGAACTTTAATGTCCTTCAACAAGCTACCTTGTTCTATCAAGGAAAAACAGCATTTGACTTTAACTCTGGCTTCCATATTGGAGGAATTAATGCCAACAGTCCTCAATTGATTGATTCGATTGATGCTTATCCTATTCCAAAAATCAAAGAATCTGATAAAGACCAAGGAATTGAAACCTCAAACATTCCAATGGTTGTTTGGAAAAATTCAAAACATCCAGAAGTTGCTAAAGCATTCTTAGAATCACTTTATAATGAAGAAGACTACGTTAAATTCCTTGATTCAACTCCAGTAGGTATGTTGCCAACTATTAAGGGGATTAGCGATTCTGCAGCCTATAAAGAAAATGAAACTCGTAAGAAATTTAAACATGCTGAAGAAGTAATTACTGAAGCTGTTAAAAAAGGTACTGCTATTGGTTATGAAAATGGACCAAGTGTACAAGCTGGTATGTTGACTAACCAACACATTATTGAACAAATGTTCCAAGATATCATTTCAAATGGAACAGATCCTATGAAAGCAGCAAAAGAAGCAGAAAAACAATTAAACGATTTATTTGAGGCTGCTCAGTAGATGTAAAAGACTAGAAAATAGGTGGGCTAGTGAGCTGAAAAGCCCTAGCCCAATCTTGTAAAAGAAGGGAGAAGGAGAATGGTTAAAGAACGTAATTTAACTCGCTGGATATTTGTTTTGCCAGCTATGATTATCGTAGGGTTACTATTTGTTTATCCGTTTTTCTCGAGTATTTTTTATAGCTTTACCAATAAGCATTTGATTATGCCTAATTATAAATTTGTTGGTTTAGCTAACTATAAAGCTGTGCTATCAGATCCCAACTTCTTTAATGCGTTCTTTAATTCAATTAAGTGGACCGTTTTCTCATTAGTTGGTCAAGTTTTAGTAGGGTTTGTATTGGCTTTAGCTCTTCACAGAGTACGCCACTTCAAGAAATTATATAGGACCTTATTGATTGTTCCTTGGGCATTTCCTACCATCGTTATTGCCTTTTCTTGGCAGTGGATTCTAAACGGGGTTTATGGCTACTTACCTAATCTAATCGTAAAATTAGGTTTAATGGAACATACACCTGCATTTTTGACAGATAGTACATGGGCATTTCTATGTTTGGTGTTTATCAACATTTGGTTTGGAGCGCCGATGATTATGGTCAATGTGCTTTCGGCATTGCAGACAGTACCAGAAGAACAATTTGAGGCTGCTAAGATAGATGGTGCTTCAAGTTGGCAGGTGTTCAAGTTTATCGTCTTTCCACATATTAAAGTGGTTGTAGGACTTCTAGTTGTTTTGAGAACTGTATGGATCTTTAATAACTTTGACATTATCTACCTAATTACTGGTGGTGGACCAGCCAATGCTACAACGACGCTCCCAATTTTTGCTTACAACCTAGGTTGGGGAACTAAATTATTGGGTCGTGCCTCAGCAGTTACAGTATTGCTCTTTATCTTCTTGGTGGCGATTTGCTTTATCTACTTTGCTATCATCAGTAAGTGGGAAAAGGAGGGTAGAAAATAATGAAGAAGAAATCCGGTATTTATTTAGATGTTCTCTCACATGTACTCTTGATTGGTGCGACTATTGTTGCAATTTTCCCATTGGTATGGATTATCATATCTTCTGTCAAGGGTAAAGGGGAATTAACTCAGTATCCAACACGATTTTGGCCTGAACAATTTACATTAGATTATTTCACTCATGTTATCAACGATTTGCACTTTATTGATAACATTCGAAACAGTTTAATCATTGCCTTAGCTACAACCGTTATTGCGATTATTATTTCTGCTATGGCAGCCTATGGTATTGTTCGATTCTTCCCTAAATTGGGAGCAATCATGTCAAGATTACTCGTCATTACCTACATTTTCCCACCAATTCTGTTAGCAATTCCCTATTCAATTGCCATTGCTAAAGTTGGGTTAACAAATAGTTTATTTGGCTTGATGATGGTTTATCTATCTTTTAGTGTTCCATATGCAGTTTGGCTCTTAGTTGGATTTTTCCAAACAGTTCCAATTGGAATTGAAGAAGCAGCTCGAATTGATGGTGCAAATAAATTTGTTACTTTTTATAAAGTTGTGCTACCGATTGTAGCACCAGGTATTGTAGCAACAGCTATTTATACATTTATCAATGCTTGGAATGAATTCTTGTATGCCTTGATTTTGATTAACAATACAGGAAAGATGACAGTAGCAGTAGCCCTTCGATCACTTAACGGTTCAGAAATTTTAGACTGGGGAGATATGATGGCTGCATCTGTTATTGTAGTTCTTCCATCAATCATTTTCTTCTCAATTATCCAAAATAAGATTGCAAGTGGATTGTCAGAAGGATCTGTGAAGTAGACGAAAGAAGGAAAAAATGAATAAGAGAGGTCTTTATTCAAAACTAGGAATTTCTGTTGTAGGCATTAGTCTTTTAATGGGAGTTCCCACTTTGATTCATGCGAATGAATTAAACTATAGTCAACTGTCCATATCTCCTATTTTTCAAGGAAGTTCATATCAACTGAACAATAAGAGTATAGATATCAGCCCTTTGTTATTAGATAAATTGTCTGGAGAGAGTCAGACAGTAGTAATGAAATTTAAAGCAGATAAACCAAACTCGCTTCAAGCTTTGTTTGGCCTATCTAATAGTAAAGCAGGCTTTAAAAATAATTACTTTTCAATTTTCATGAGAGATTCTGGTGAGATAGGCGTAGAAATAAGAGACGCCCAAAAGGGAATAAATTATTTATTTTCTAGACCAGCTTCATTATGGGGAAAGCATAAAGGACAGGCAGTTGAAAATACACTAGTATTTGTATCTGATTCTAAAGATAAAACATACACAATGTATGTTAATGGGATAGAAGTGTTCTCTGAAACAGTTGATACATTTTTGCCAATTTCAAATATAAATGGTATAGATAAGGCAACACTAGGATCTGTTAATCGTGAAGGCAAGGATCATTACCTCGCAAAAGGAAGTATTGATGAAATCAGTCTATTTAATAAAGCAATTAGTGATCAGGAAGTTTCAACTATTCCCTTGTCAAATCCATTTCAGTTAATTTTCCAATCAGGAGATTCTACTCAAGCTAACTACTTTAGAATACCGACATTATATACATTAAGTAGTGGAAGAGTTCTATCAAGTATTGATGCACGTTATGGTGGGACTCATGATTCTAAAAGTAAGATTAATATCGCCACTGCTTATAGTGATGATAATGGGAAAACGTGGAGTGAGCCAACTTTTGCTATGAAGTTTAATGACTATGAGGAGCAGTTAGTTTACTGGCCACGAGACAATAAATTAAAGAATAGTCAAATTAGTGGAAGTGCTTCATTCATAGATTCATCCATTGTTGAAGATAAAAAATCTGGGAAAACGATATTACTAGCTGATGTTATGCCTGCGGGTATTGGAAATAATAATGCAAATAAAGCCGACTCAGGTTTTAAAGAAATAAATGGTCATTATTATTTAAAACTAAAGAAGAATGGAGATAACGATTTCCGTTATACAGTTAGAGAAAATGGTGTCGTTTATGATGAAACAACTAATAAACCTACAAATTATACTATAAATGATAAGTATGAAGTTTTGGAGGGAGGAAAGTCTTTAACAGTCGAACAATATTCGGTTGATTTTGATAGTGGCTCTTTAAGAGAAAGGCATAATGGAAAACAGGTCCCTATGAATGTTTTCTACAAAGATTCGTTATTTAAAGTGACTCCTACTAATTATATAGCAATGACAACTAGTCAGAATAGAGGAGAGAGTTGGGAACAATTTAAGTTGTTGCCTCCGTTCTTAGGAGAAAAACATAATGGAACTTACTTATGTCCCGGACAAGGTTTAGCATTAAAATCAAGTAACAGATTGATTTTTGCAACATATACTAGTGGAGAACTAACCTATCTCATTTCTGATGATAGTGGTTAAACATGGAAGAAATCCTCAGCTTCAATTCCGTTTAAAAATGCAACAGCAGAAGCACAAATGGTTGAACTGAGAGATGGTGTGATTCGAACATTCTTTAGAACCACTACAGGTAAGATAGCTTATATGACTAGTAGAGATTCTGGAGAAACATGGTCGGAAGTTTCGTATATTGATGGAATCCAACAAACTTCATATGGCACACAAGTATCTGCAATTAAATACTCTCAATTAATTGATGGAAAAGAAGCAGTCATTTTGAGTACACCAAATTCTAGAAGTGGCCGTAAGGGAGGTCAATTAGTTGTCGGTTTAGTCAATAAAGAAGATGATAGTATTGATTGGAAATACCACTATGATATTGATTTGCCTTCGTATGGTTATGCCTATTCTGCGATTACAGAATTGCCAAATCATCACATAGGTGTACTGTTTGAAAAATATGATTCGTGGTCGAGAAATGAATTGCATTTAAGCAATGTAGTTCAGTATATAGATTTGGAAATTAATGATTTAACAAAATAAAGGAGAAAAACATGGTTAAATACGGTGTTGTTGGAGCAGGGTATTTTGGAGCTGAATTGGCTCGCTACATGCAAAAGAATGATGGAGCAGAGATTACTCTTCTCTATGATCCAGATAATGCAGAGGCGATTGCAGAAGAATTGGGAGCAAAAGTAGCAAGTTCCTTAGATGAGTTGGTTTCTAGCGATGAAGTAGATTGTGTTATCGTCGCAACTCCAAATAATCTTCATAAGGAACCGGTTATTAAGGCTGCACAGCATGGTAAAAATGTTTTCTGTGAAAAACCAATTGCGCTTTCTTATCAAGATTGTCGCGAGATGGTAGATGCGTGTAAAGAAAACAATGTAACCTTTATGGCAGGACATATTATGAATTTCTTTAATGGTGTTCATCATGCAAAAGAACTCATTAATCAAGGAGTTATCGGAGACGTTCTATATTGTCATACAGCTCGTAATGGTTGGGAAGAACAACAACCGTCAGTATCATGGAAAAAAATTCGTGAAAAATCAGGTGGTCACTTGTATCACCACATCCATGAATTGGATTGCGTTCAATTCCTTATGGGGGGCATGCCTGAAACTGTAACCATGACAGGTGGAAATGTGGCCCATGAAGGTGAACATTTCGGTGATGAAGATGATATGATTTTTGTCAATATGGAATTTTCTAATAAGCGTTTTGCCTTGTTAGAATGGGGTTCAGCTTATCGTTGGGGTGAACATTATGTCTTAATCCAAGGAAGCAAAGGTGCCATCCGCTTAGACTTATTCAACTGTAAAGGAACTCTTAAGCTAGATGGGCAAGAAAGCTATTTCTTGATTCACGAATCGCAAGAAGAAGATGATGATCGGACTCGTATCTATCATAGTACAGAGATGGATGGAGCAATTGCTTATGGTAAACCAGGTAAACGTACTCCATTATGGCTATCATCTGTCATTGATAAAGAAATGCGCTATCTGCATGAGATTATGGAAGGAGCTCCAGTATCAGAAGAATTTGCAAAACTTTTGACAGGTGAAGCTGCCCTAGAAGCAATTGCTACTGCAGATGCTTGTGCCCAGTCTATGTTTGAAGATCGCAAAGTAAAATTGTCAGAAATTGTAAACTAAATTTTGGTATTCTCCTATTTATAGGTCGACTTGCTCCTCTGAAAGTACTTTTAGAGGAGCTGTTTGACTTTGCTAGTTTTTGAAACTGAAATCTATTATACTACAAACTATTGAAAGCGTTTTAATTTTAAGGTATAATAATCTCATAGAAATAAAGAAAAAAGAAAGGGAGGAAAGAGGATGCCACAGATTAGTAAAGAAGCCTTGATTGAACAAATCAAAGATGGAATCATCGTTTCTTGTCAGGCTCTTCCTCATGAACCGCTTTATACAGAAGCGGGAGGGGTGATTCCCTTGCTGGTCAAAGCGGCTGAGCAAGGTGGAGCAGTCGGTATCCGAGCCAATAGTGTTCGCGATATCAAGGAAATTAAGGAAGTCACCAAACTTCCGATTATTGGGATAATCAAACGAGATTATCCGCCACAAGAACCCTTCATCACGGCTACTATGAAAGAAGTTGATGAATTGGCAGAACTGGACATCGAGGTGATTGCTCTGGATTGTACCAAGCGTGAACGCTACGATGGTTTGGAAATTCAAGAGTTCATTCGTCAGGTCAAGGAGAAATATCCTAACCAGCTCTTGATGGCGGACACCAGTACTTTTGAAGAAGGATTGGCAGCGGTCGAAGCAGGAATTGACTTTGTCGGAACAACCTTATCAGGCTACACATCCTACAGTCCAAAAGTGGATGGTCCAGATTTTGAACTCATCAAAAAACTCTGTGATGCCGGTGTAGATGTCATTGCAGAAGGAAAAATTCATACACCAGAACAAGCCAAACAAATCCTTGAATACGGAGTGCGAGGCATCGTTGTTGGTGGCGCTATTACTAGACCAAAAGAGATTACAGAACGCTTCGTTGCTGGTCTTAAATAAGATGTGAGGGGGGGAGTTTTATATTTAAAGTTTTACAAAAAGTTGGAAAAGCTTTTATGTTGCCTATAGCTATACTTCCTGCAGCAGGTCTACTTTTGGGGATTGGTGGTGCACTTTCAAACCCAACCACGATAGCAACTTATCCAATACTAGACAATAGTATTTTTCAATCGATATTCCAAGTAATGAGCTCTGCAGGAGAGGTTGTATTCAGTAACTTGTCACTACTTCTCTGTGTGGGATTATGTATTGGCTTAGCGAAACGAGATAAAGGAACCGCTGCGTTAGCAGGAGTAACTGGTTACTTAGTTATGACTGCAACGATCAAAGCTCTGGTAAAACTTTTTATGGCAGAAGGATCTGCAATTGATACTGGAGTTATTGGAGCATTAGTTGTCGGAATAGTTGCCGTATATTTGCACAACCGATATAGCAATATTCAATTACCTTCCGCTTTAGGATTCTTTGGAGGTTCACGCTTCGTTCCTATTGTTACATCGTTCTCTTCTATCTTAATTGGCTTTGTCTTCTTTGTTATTTGGCCACCTTTCCAACAACTTCTTGTTTCTACAGGTGGATATATTTCTCAGGCAGGTCCAATTGGAACTTTTCTATATGGATTTTTAATGAGACTTTCTGGAGCAGTAGGCTTACATCATATGATTTATCCTATGTTTTGGTATACTGAACTTGGTGGTGTTGAAACTGTTGCAGGACAAACAGTGGTTGGAGCTCAAAAAATATTTTTTGCTCAATTAGCCGATCCGGCTCATTCTGGATTATTTACAGAAGGAACAAGGTTTTTTGCAGGTCGTTTCTCAACAATGATGTTCGGTTTACCGGCTGCCTGTTTAGCGATGTACCATAGTGTTCCTAAGAATCGTCGTAAAAAATACGCGGGTTTGTTTTTTGGAGTTGCTTTAACATCTTTTATTACCGGTATTACAGAACCAATTGAATTTATGTTTCTATTCGTCAGTCCGGTTCTATATGTTGTTCACGCATTCCTTGATGGTGTCAGCTTCTTTATTGCAGACATCTTAAATATCTCAATAGGAAACACATTTTCAGGAGGTGTAATCGATTTCACTTTATTTGGAATTTTGCAGGGGAACGCTAAGACGAATTGGGTTCTTCAGATTCCATTTGGACTTATTTGGAGTGTTTTGTATTATATTATTTTTAGATGGTTCATTACTCAATTCAACGTTCTAACGCCAGGAAGAGGAGAAGAAGTAGATTCTAAAGAAATTTCTGAATCCGCAGATTCAACTTCAAATACTGCGGATCATTTAAAACAGGATAGCCTACAAATTATCAGAGCGTTGGGTGGATCAAATAATATAGAAGATGTAGATGCTTGTGTGACACGTTTACGTGTAGCTGTAAAAGAAGTTAATCAAGTTGATAAAGCACTTTTAAAACAAATTGGTGCAGTTGATGTCTTAGAAGTGAAGGGTGGCATTCAAGCAATCTATGGAGCAAAAGCAATCTTATATAAAAATAGTATTAATGAAATTTTAGGTGTAGATGATTAAGTACTTACTGACTTAATAAAAAATAGAGGAGAGTGATTGATGAGTAGGAAAAAATGAAAACGTATATAAATGCAAAGAACTCATTATCCAAGTTGGATACGCTTATAAAATAGGAGAATACAAATGAAATTTAGAAAATTAGCTTGTACAGTACTTGCGGGTGCTGCGGTTCTTGGTCTTGCTGCTTGTGGCAATTCTGGCGGAAATAAAGATGCTGGTAAATCAGGTGGTGACGGTGCCAAAACAGAAATCACTTGGTGGGCATTCCCAGTATTTACCCAAGAAAAAGCTGGTGACGGTGTTGGAACTTATGAAAAATCAATCATCGAAGCGTTTGAAAAAGCAAATCCAGATGTAAAAGTGAAATTGGAAACCATCGACTTCAAGTCAGGCCCTGAAAAAATCACAACAGCCATCGAAGCAGGAACAGCTCCGGACGTACTCTTTGACGCACCAGGACGTATCATCCAATACGGTAAAAATGGTAAATTGGCTGAGTTGAACGACCTTTTCACAGATGAATTTGTTAAAGATGTCAATAACGAAAACATCATACAAGCAAGTAAAGCTGGAGACAAGGCTTACATGTATCCAATTAGTTCTGCCCCATTCTACATGGCAATGAACAAGAAAATGCTAGAAGATGCTGGAGTGGCAAACCTTGTAAAAGAAGGTTGGACAACTGATGATTTTGAAAAAGTATTGAAAGCACTCAAAGACAAGGGTTACACACCAGGTTCATTGTTCAGTTCTGGTCAAGGGGGAGACCAAGGAACACGTGCCTTTATCTCTAACCTTTATAGCGGTTCTGTAACAGATGAAAAAGTTAGCAAATATACAACTGATGATCCTAAATTCGTCAAAGGTCTTGAAAAAGCAACTGGTTGGATTAAAGACAATTTGCTCAATAATGGTTCACAATTTGACGGTGGAGCAGATATCCAAAACTTTGCCAACGGTCAAACATCTTACACAATTCTTTGGGCACCAGCTCAAAATGGTATCCAAGCTAAACTTTTAGAAGCAAGTAAGGTAGAAGTGGTAGAAGTACCATTCCCATCAGACGAAGGTAAACCAGCTCTTGAATACCTTGTAAACGGATTTGCAGTATTCAACAATAAAGACGACAAGAAAGTCGCTGCATCTAAGAAATTCGTTCAATTTATCGCGGATGACAAAGAATGGGGTCCAAAAGACGTTGTTCGTACAGGTGCCTTCCCAGTTCGTACATCATTTGGAAAACTTTATGATGACAAACGCATGGAAACAATCAGTGGTTGGACTCAATACTACTCACCATACTACAACACTATTGATGGATTTGCTGAAATGAGAACACTTTGGTTCCCAATGTTGCAATCTGTATCAAATGGTGACGAAAAACCAGCGGACGCTTTGAAAGCCTTCACTGAAAAAGCGAACGAAACAATCAAAAAAGCTATGAAACAATAGTCCTTAGTTATTCTATAAAAAGTAGTTTTTTAAAGAAGCTAAGAGTGTATACCCCCTTTTCCCTCTACACAGATAGTGTAAGAAAAGGGGGCTTTTGTTTAAAATGTAAGAAACTGTCACGAAATTAAAATGAAGTTCTTACATAAGCGAATCATAAAAAATTTCATTTTGATTTTAAAACAGTTCAAGAAAGTCAAAAAATTATTCTATTTGAAAGAGAGGTGCCGACTGTGAAAGTCAATAAAATTCGTATGCGGGAAACAGTGATTTCCTATGCTTTCCTAGCACCAGTGTTGTTCTTCTTTATTATCTTTGTTTTAGCACCAATGATTATGGGCTTCATCACAAGTTTCTTTAACTATTCTATGACTAGTTTCCAATTTGTGGGCTTAGATAACTATGTCCGTATGTTTAAAGATCCTGTCTTTGCAAAATCTCTGATTAACACAGTTATTTTGGTTATTGGATCTGTGCCAGTTGTTGTTCTATTCTCACTCTTTGTAGCATCGCAAACCTATCACCAAAATGCTATTGCCAGATCCTTCTACCGTTTCGTTTTCTTCCTTCCTGTTGTAACAGGTAGTGTTGCCGTAACAGTTGTTTGGAAATGGATTTATGATCCGCTATCAGGTATCTTAAACTTTGTTTTGAAATCTAGTCATATCATTACTCAAAATATTTCATGGCTGGGCGACAAGCACTGGGCATTGCTGGCAATTATGATTATCCTCTTGACAACGTCTGTTGGTCAACCGATTATCCTCTACATCGCAGCTATGGGGAATATTGACAATTCATTGGTTGAAGCAGCTCGTGTTGACGGTGCAACTGAATTTCAAGTTTTCTGGAAGATTAAATGGCCAAGCCTTCTTCCAACAACTCTTTATATCGCAATCATCACGACAATCAACTCCTTCCAAGTTTTCGCCTTGATTCAATTGTTGACATCTGGTGGGCCAAACTACTCTACAAGTACCTTGATGTACTACCTGTACGAAAAAGCCTTCCAATTGACAGAATACGGTTATGCTAACACCATCGGTGTCTTCTTGGCAGTCATGATTGCGATCGTAAGCTTTGTTCAATTTAAGGCGCTCGGAAACGACGTAGAATACTAAAGAAAGGAGACAGCTATGCAATCTACAGAAAAAAAACCATTAACAGCCTTTACTGTTATTTCAACAATCATTTTGCTCTTGTTGACTGTGCTGTTCATCTTTCCATTCTACTGGATTTTGACAGGGGCATTCAAATCACAACCTGATACCATTATGATTCCGCCACAATGGTTCCCTAAAATGCCAACCATGGAAAACTTCCAACAACTTATGGTGCAGAACCCTGCCTTGCAATGGATGTGGAACTCAGTATTTATCTCATTGGTAACCATGTTCTTAGTTTGTGCAACATCATCTCTAGCAGGTTATGTATTGGCTAAAAAACGTTTCTATGGTCAACGCATTCTCTTCGCTATCTTCATCGCTGCTATGGCGCTTCCAAAACAAGTTGTCCTTGTACCATTGGTACGTATCGTCAACTTCATGGGAATTCATGACACTCTTTGGGCAGTTATCTTGCCTTTGATTGGATGGCCATTTGGGGTTTTCCTCATGAAACAATTCAGTGAAAATATCCCTACAGAATTGCTCGAATCAGCTAAGATTGATGGCTGTGGTGAGATTCGTACCTTCTGGAGCGTAGCCTTCCCGATTGTGAAACCAGGGTTTGCAGCCCTTGCAATCTTTACCTTCATCAATACTTGGAATGACTACTTCATGCAGTTGGTAATGTTGACTTCACGTAACAATTTGACCATCTCACTTGGGGTTGCGACCATGCAGGCTGAAATGGCAACCAACTATGGTTTGATTATGGCAGGAGCTGCCCTTGCTGCCGTGCCAATTGTAACAGTCTTCCTAGTCTTCCAGAAATCCTTCACACAAGGGATTACTATGGGAGCGGTCAAAGGATAATACTCTGCGAAAATCGAATGCAAACTAGGTCAGCGTCACCTTGCCATACTTAAGTATTGCCTGCGGTTAGCTTCCTAGTTTGTTCTTCAATTTTCATTGAGTATAAGAGAATATAGAGGTTATAAGTGTCTACAAAATGTTGGGTATTTGCTTACCTTAGAGATTTTGTCAGACACTTATCAACTTAAGAATGGTTTTAGTTAACTATCAGAAACGAAGGAAAGAGTATGATTTTTGACGATTTGAAAAACATCACCTTTTACAAAGGGATTCATCCCAATTTAGACAAGGCTATCGACTATCTCTACCAACATCGTAAGGATTCTTTCGAACTAGGTAAGTATGAGATTGACGGAGATAAAGTCTTTCTAGTTGTTCAAGAAAATGTCCTCAATCAAGCTGAAAATGATCAATTTGAACACCATAAGAACTATGCAGACTTGCATTTGTTGGTAGAAGGGCATGAATATTCGAGCTACGGTTCACGTATCAAAGATGAAGCAGTAGCATTTGACGAAACAAGTGATATTGGTTTTGTCCATTGTCATGAACACTACCCACTCTTGTTGGGTTATCACAATTTTGCGATTTTCTTCCCAGGTGAGCCACATCAGCCAACTGGCTATGCAGGCATGGAAGAAAAGGTTCGAAAATATCTCTTTAAAATTTTGATTGATTGAAAATAGGATGAATTGTCTTTTTGTAAATCTTTGATTAGGTTCTACCATGAAATTGATCTTTGTGAGGTAGAGAAATGAGCTCTTATTGTCAGTATCTTTATTCAGAAATGCTATTGGTATGGCAGGATTGAAGTTCAGCAAAGTCTTTATGGCTGCGGGAGCAAGAGTAGGATCACTGCTCAAGATTTATGGAAGGATTTTACAAATAGCTGTGAATCTAGTTGATGTATATGGTTGTATAAACTTTTAAAACGAGAGAATGAAAGCACTTTGTATTTTTTTATTGAAAGCACTTTGTATTTTTTTATTGAATATGTTAGCTTGGACAGTGCTTGCAATGATAATCCGTGGAGGGCTAGATGGATTTAATGAGCATACTTGGAGTACTATTTTAATTGCTTCGCTGTCCGGGATATATATAGATTATATGTCCATAGATAAAAGTAGAAAAAAGTCCAAAAGAAAAAAGAAAAAATAGATTTGTTCATGGTAGGGACTTATGAAAGCTTTACTGACAAAAAAGAAAACAGTTTACAAAGAAAAATGATGGAGGAGCAAACATGGCACAAAAAGGAGTAAGCCTTATCAAGGCAGCATTTGATACAGACAACTTTCTCATGCGTTTCAGTGAGAAAGTCTTGAACATCGTGACAGCCAATCTTCTTTTTGTCGTCTCTTGTTTGCCCATCGTGACGATTGGAGTGGCTAAAATCAGCCTCTACGAGACCATGTTTGAGATTAAGAAGAGCAGACGGGTGCCTGTTTTTAAAATCTATCTAAGATCTTTCAAGCAAAATCTGAAACTAGGTCTTCAGCTGGGTTTAATGGAGTTAGGAATTGTGTTTCTTACCCTTTCAGATCTCTATCTTTTCTGGAGTCAAACAGCTCTGCCCTTCCAATTGCTGAAAGCCATTTGTTTAGGTATTCTGATGTTTCTTACTATCGTGATGCTGGCTAGTTACCCTATCGCGGCACGTTATGACCTATCTTGGAAAGAAATTCTTCAAAAAGGATTGATGTTGGCTAGTTTTAACTTTCCTTGGTTCTTCCTCATGTTAGCCATTCTTGTCCTCATTGTGATGGTTCTTTATCTGTCCGCCTTCAGTCTACTCTTAGGTGGCTCAGTCTTCCTACTTTTTGGGTTTGGACTATTGGTCTTTATCCAGACTGGATTGATGGAGAAAATTTTCGCAAAATATCAATAGGAGTCTTATTTCTGAAACTACTTTCAAAGGCTTCAAACGCTATTCTATAAGCTAGAAACTAAAATCTAAGTGTCTATAAGATATTGAAAGCCTTTTCGGTAAAGTGTATACTAAAGAAGTAAAGAAAGAATCTGCTTTAGCAGAAAATAAAAATAATAGGAGAAAATCTATGTCAGATTTGAAAAAATACGAAGGTGTCATTCCAGCCTTCTACGCATGTTATGATGATCAAGGAGAAGTAAGTCCAGAGCGTACACGTGCCTTGGTTCAATACTTCATTGATAAAGGTGTTCAAGGTCTTTATGTCAATGGTTCTTCTGGTGAATGTATCTACCAAAGTGTAGAAGACCGCAAGTTGATTTTGGAAGAAGTCATGGCAGTTGCTAAAGGTAAATTAACTATTATTGCCCATGTTGCTTGCAACAATACCAAAGATAGTATGGAACTTGCTCGCCACGCTGAAAGTTTGGGAGTAGATGCCATTGCAACGATTCCACCAATTTACTTCCGCTTGCCTGAATACTCAGTTGCCAAATACTGGAACGATATCAGTTCTGCAGCTCCAAATACAGACTACGTGATTTATAACATTCCTCAATTGGCAGGGGTTGCTTTGACTCCAAGCCTTTACACTGAAATGTTGAAAAATCCTCGTGTTATTGGTGTTAAGAACTCTTCTATGCCAGTTCAAGATATCCAAACCTTTGTCAGCCTTGGTGGGGAAGACCATATCGTCTTTAACGGTCCAGATGAACAGTTCCTAGGTGGTCGCCTCATGGGTGCCAAAGCTGGTATCGGTGGTACTTATGGTGCTATGCCAGAACTCTTCTTGAAACTCAATCAGTTGATTGCGGATAAAGATTTAGAAACAGCGCGTGAGTTACAGTATGCTATCAACGCTATCATTGGTAAATTGACTGCTGCACATGGAAATATGTACGGTGTCATTAAAGAAGTCTTGAAGATCAATGAAGGATTGAATATTGGTTCTGTTCGTTCACCATTGACGCCAGTAACGGAAGAAGATCGTCCAGTTGTAGAAGCAGCTGCAGCCTTGATTCGTGAAACCAAGGAGCGCTTCCTCTAATCCATAAGGAGGTATTTATGACACACTACGTTGCAATTGATATAGGTGGAACCAACATCAAGTATGGTTTGGTTGATCAAGAGGGGCAACTTCTTGAATCGCATGAAATGCCAACTGAAGCGTATAAGGGTGGACCTCATATCTTACAAAAAACCAAAGATATTGTAGCCAGCTATTTAGAAAAAGGCCCAGTAGCAGGTGTTGCCATTTCTTCTGCAGGAATGGTGGATCCTGATAAGGGGGAAATTTTCTACGCTGGACCTCAGATTCCAAATTATGCAGGAACCCAGTTCAAGAAGGAAATCGAAGAAAGCTTTGCTATTCCTTGTGAGATTGAAAATGATGTCAACTGTGCAGGTCTGGCTGAGGCAGTATCTGGTTCAGGTAAGGGAGCAAGTGTCACCCTTTGCTTGACCATTGGAACAGGTATCGGTGGTTGCTTGATTATGGATGGGAAAGTCTTCCATGGTTTTAGCAATTCGGCCTGTGAAGTCGGGTATATGCATATGCAAGATGGAGCTTTTCAGGATCTCGCTTCTACCACAGCCTTGGTGGAGTATGTAGCAACATCTCATGGAGAAGATGTTGATCAGTGGAATGGCCGACGCATTTTCAAGGAAGCCACTGAAGGCAATAAACTCTGCATGGAAGGTATTGACCGCATGGTAGACTATCTAGGAAAAGGTCTGGCAAATATTTGCTACGTTGCCAATCCAGAAGTGGTTATTCTTGGTGGTGGTATCATGGGGCAAGAGGCTATCCTCAAACCTAAGATCCGCACAGCCTTGAAAGAGGCTTTGGTACCAAGTTTAGCAGAAAAAACACGATTAGAATTTGCCCATCACCAGAATACAGCAGGTATGCTTGGTGCATATTATCATTTTAAGACAAAACAATCCTAGTTTGGCTCAGCCAAACTAGGATTTTCTAATCAAATTCCCTTGACTTTCTTTATAATTGTGAGATAATAAATAAAATATATAAAGGAATTATATAAAATGACTATAGCGAATTCAAGTAAGATTGTGACCTTCCAAGCTAATAGAGAATTAGTAAATGATGCCATGGAAGTGTTAAAAGAAAAAAATCTCTCTCTTTCATCAGCACTCAGATTATTTTTAAAGAATGTTGCCGTAACAAATGAAGTAGATTTACTGAGTGAAGAGGAATTAGAGAAGGAGTATTTGTTTAGACAATTACAAGTAGAAGTTCAAGAAAGTTATGCCAAGATTGAGGCTGGAAATTACTTGACAGATGAGGATGTCGTGACACGCTATGGATTATAAAAGATATAGGATTTTGTATTCTCCTAGAGTGATTGATAGTCTGGATAAAATATATCAGTATATAGCGGAGGAAATCGGTTCTGTAGAGGCTGCGAGACGAAAAGTAGCCAATATTAGAAAAGATATTAATCGGCTAGAAATTTTCCCCCAAGCTGGATTTGATGCTGATGAAAAATTTGGTAAGAAATTAGACCCTCGCTACCAAACGCGAGGATTGACCTTGAGTAAGGATTACATTGTATTGTATACAATTGTTGAGGATACCGTCAGACTTGCTTATTTACTCCCTTCAAAAAGTGATTACATGAAATTATTCAAGACTAAGTCAAGATATGACTAATTCATAATCTTGAAGAGGTATGTTTGGTGATGAATAAAAATCCTAGTTTGGCTTAGCCAAACTAGGATTTTCTGACACGTTTTTGTCTACG
Source organism: Streptococcus sp. 477 (assembly GCF_013277295.1). Taxonomy (NCBI): domain Bacteria; kingdom Bacillati; phylum Bacillota; class Bacilli; order Lactobacillales; family Streptococcaceae; genus Streptococcus; species Streptococcus sp. 477. Next base: position 7,129 of record NZ_VMMQ01000055.1, on the reverse strand, counting down.
ATAGCCGTTGAGTTTCTTATTTTCCCAGTAGCTATTAAAGATTTTTTCCTTGCTTTCGCGATTGATTTCCAAAAAGTAGGCATAAATCAAATCGATAAAGAAGAGCATAGGAAGTTGAGCGGATATTCGTTGGATATAGGAAGGCTGGCTGTGGGTGGCTACAAGAACAGTCTCTGTGTAGGCCTGGCTATCTTTATTGGGAACACTTGAAAAGAGTACAGTCTTTGCCCCCATCTCCTTGGCATCTAATAGACTATCTAAAATAGAAGGTGTTGTACCAGAAAGTGAGAAGCCCAGTACGAGACAATTTTCCTCCATAATGCTGGTTGTCCATGCAAAGCCATCTTGATCGGTCAAGGCTTCGCAGACCACACCCAGACGCATGAACCGCAATTTCATTTCACGGGCGACGAGGGCAGAACTCCCTGTTCCGAAGAAGTAGACACGCTCAGCATCTTCGATTAGCTGGGCAATTCGTTCTAGTTGGATTTCGTCAATCAAGTCTTGTGTTTGTTCCCTCATATTGCTATAACTTCTGAGGACTCGTTTGGTCAGTGGACTGTGCTTGGAGACTTGGTTGGCTTGATTTTCTGCCTGATGTTGGTATTGGAAAATAAATTCTCGGTAGCCAGTAAAGCCACACTTTTTAGCAAAGCGGGTCAAAGCAGCTTGAGAAATATGTAATTTTTGGGTGACTTGTTGAGAAGATAAATCATCTGTAATCGTTTCAGCTTGCAAAAAATAGCGAGCGATTTCTTGCTCTAGGTCTGTCATTTCTTCAAAATGTGAATCAATGATAGTTGCGATATCTGGTTTGTCCATAGGGAAAGCTCCTTTACATGAGTCATACTGGAAGACTAGATCAGGGAATAGTCACACTTCATTATAACACATAATATAAGGATAGATAAATAAAAACGCATCTCTGTTTTAAAAACGAAAAAGTCGAAAAAGCTTCTTACTTTTCCATAATTTTCTACTCAAATTGTGGTACAATTAAGAGTAAGATTTTAATTATACTCTTCGAAAATCTCTTCAAACTACGTCATCGTTGCCTTGCCGTACTCAAGTACAGCCTGCGGCTAGCTTCCTAGTTTGCTCTTTGATTTTCATTGAGTATTAGAAATGAGACTGATTTGTATGAGAAGATTTAACAGCCATTCGATTCCGATTCGGCTTAATTTATTGTTTTCAATCATCATTTTACTCTTTATGACCATTATTGGTCGTTTGTTGTATATGCAGGTTTTAAACAAGGATTTTTACGAAAAAAAGCTAGCATCAGCTAGTCAGACCAAGGTCACAAGCAGTTCTGCCCGTGGGGAAATTTATGATGCTAGTGGGAAACCTTTGGTAGAAAATACGCTAAAGAAGGTTGTTTCCTTTACGCGTAGCAATAAAATGACGGCTACAGACTTAAAAGAAACAGCTAAAAAGTTACTGACTTATGTGAGCATCAGCTCTCTAAATTTGACAGAACGCCAGCTGGCGGATTACTATTTGGCTGATCCTGAAATCTATAAACAGACAGTGGAGGCTCTCCCAAGCGAGAAACGCTTGGATTCAGATGGCAATCGCCTATCCGAATCAGAACTGTATAACAATGCGGTCGATAGTGTCCAAACGAGTCAACTAAACTATACAGAGGATGAAAAGAAAGAAATCTATCTTTTTAGTCAGTTAAATGCTGTTGGAAACTTTTCGACAGGTACCATTGCGACAGATCCTTTAAATGATTCTCAGGTGGCTGTTATTGCCTCTATTTCAAAGGAGATGCCTGGCATTAGTATTTCTACTTCTTGGGATCGAAAGGTTTTGGAAACTTCTCTTTCTTCTATAGTAGGGAGTGTATCCAGTGAAAAAGCTGGTCTCCCAGCGGAAGAAGCAGAAGCCTATCTTAAAAAAGGCTATTCTCTAAATGACCGTGTTGGAACTTCGTATTTGGAAAAGCAATATGAAGAGACCTTGCAAGGAAAACGCTCGGTAAAAGAAATCCATCTGGATAAATATGGTAATATGGAAAGCGTGGATACAATTGAGGAAGGTAGTAAGGGAAACAATATCAAGCTGACCATTGATTTGGCCTTCCAAGATAGCGTGGATGCTCTGCTGAAAAGTTATTTCAATTCCGAGCTAGGAAATGGAGGAGCCAAGTATTCTGAAGGTGTCTATGCAGTCGCCCTTAACCCCAAAACAGGTGCTGTTTTGTCTATGTCAGGTCTCAAACATGACTTGAAAACGGGAGACTTGACGCCTGATTCCTTGGGAACGGTAACCAATGTCTTTGTCCCAGGTTCGGTTGTCAAGGCTGCGACCATCAGCTCTGGCTGGGAAAATGGAGTCTTGTCAGGAAACCAGACCTTGACAGACCAGTCCATTGTCTTCCAAGGTTCAGCTCCCATCAATTCTTGGTATACTCAGGCTTACGGTTCATTCCCTATCACAGCAGTCCAAGCTCTGGAGTATTCGTCTAATACCTATATGGTCCAAACAGCTCTAGGTCTTATGGGGCAGACCTACCAACCCAATATGTTTGTCGGCACCAGCAATCTAGAGTCTGCTATGGGGAAATTGCGTTCAACCTTTGGTGAATATGGTTTGGGTTCTGCGACCGGGATTGACCTACCAGATGAATCTACTGGATTTGTTCCCAAAGACTATAGCTTTGCTAATTACATTACTAATGCATTTGGGCAGTTTGATAACTATACGCCCATGCAGTTGGCTCAGTATGTAGCAACTATTGCAAATGATGGTGTTCGTGTGGCTCCTCGTATTGTTGAAGGCATTTATGGAAATAATGATAAGGGAGGCTTAGGCGACTTGATTCAGCAACTGCAACCGACAGAGATGAATAAGGTCAATATATCCGACTCCGATATGAGCATCTTGCACCAAGGTTTTTATCAGGTTGCTCATGGGACTAGTGGATTGACAACTGGACGTGCCTTTTCAAATGGTGCCTTGGTATCCATTAGCGGAAAAACGGGTACAGCCGAAAGCTATGTGGCTGATGGTCAGCAAGCAACCAATACCAATGCGGTGGCCTATGCCCCATCTGATAATCCCCAAATCGCTGTTGCAGTGGTCTTTCCTCATAATACCAATCTAACAAATGGTGTAGGACCTTCCATTGCGCGTGACATTATCAATCTGTATCAAAAATACCATCCAATGAACTAGAAAGGAAATTATGCTTTATCCAACACCCATTGCCAAGCTGATTGACAGTTATTCCAAGTTACCAGGTATCGGGATTAAGACGGCCACGCGTCTGGCCTTTTATACGATTGGGATGTCTGATGATGATGTCAATGAATTTGCAAAAAATCTCCTTTCTGCTAAGAGAGAATTGACCTACTGTTCTATTTGTGGACGTTTGACAGACGACGATCCTTGTTCTATCTGTACTGATCCGACTCGTGACCAGACAACGATTTTGGTGCTAGAGGATAGTCGGGATGTGGCGGCCATGGAAAATATCCAAGAATACCACGGACTCTATCATGTCTTGCATGGCCTCATTTCCCCTATGAATGGTATCAGTCCAGACGATATCAATCTCAAGAGTCTCATGACTCGTCTGATGGATAGTGAGGTTTCAGAAGTAATCGTAGCAACCAATGCCACAGCAGATGGGGAAGCGACTTCCATGTATCTTTCCCGCTTACTCAAGCCAGCTGGGATCAAGGTTACGCGCCTGGCACGAGGCCTTGCTGTGGGAGCAGATATCGAGTATGCGGACGAAGTGACCCTCTTACGGGCTATTGAAAATCGAACAGAGTTGTAAGTGTAGACAAATTTACGAACTCCATTCATTTATAAAAAAATCAAGGAGGCTGAAAATCGTTCCTATCGGCCTCTTTTTGTGTAGTGTGATGAGTAGGATTAGGTTCAAGTTTTAAAAAAACAAGCAAATATGATATACTAAAGAGCGAGTATTCTAGTAGAATTAGGACAAGTAATATGAAACAAACGATTATTCTTTTATACGGTGGACGGAGTGCGGAACGCGAAGTCTCTGTCCTTTCAGCTGAGAGTGTCATGCGTGCGGTCAATTATGATCGTTTCACAGTCAAGACTGTCTTCATCAGCCAGTCAGGTGACTTTATCAAAACGCAAGAATTTAGCCAGACTCCAGGTCAAGAGGATCGTCTTATGACCAATGAAACCATTGATTGGGATAAGCAAGTTGCACCAAGTGCCATCTACGAAGAAGGTGCAGTGGTCTTTCCAGTTCTTCACGGTCCGATGGGAGAAGATGGCTCTGTTCAAGGATTCTTGGAAGTTTTGAAAATGCCGTATGTCGGCTGTAATATCTTGTCATCTAGTCTTGCCATGGATAAAATCACGACCAAGCGTGTGTTAGAATCTGCTGGTATTGCTCAAGTTCCTTATGTGGCCATTGTCGAAGGTGATGATGTGACTGCTAAAATTGCTGAAGTGGAAGAAAAATTGACTTATCCAGTCTTCACAAAACCGTCAAACATGGGTTCAAGTGTTGGTATTTCCAAATCTGAAAATCAAGAAGAACTCCGCCAAGCTTTGGAACTTGCCTTCCAATATGACAGTCGTGTCTTGGTTGAGCAAGGAGTGAATGCTCGTGAAATCGAGGTCGGTCTACTGGGGAACTACGATGTCAAAAGCACGCTTCCAGGAGAAGTAGTCAAGGATGTTGCCTTCTACGACTATGACGCCAAGTATATTGACAACAAGATTACCATGGACATTCCGGCTAAAATCAGTGATGATGTGGTAGCTGTCATGCGTCGAAATGCAGAAACTGCTTTCCGTGCCATTGGTGGTTTAGGTCTATCTCGTTGCGATTTCTTCTATACAGACAAGGGAGAGATTTTCCTAAACGAGCTCAATACCATGCCAGGTTTCACCCAGTGGTCAATGTATCCACTTCTTTGGGACAATATGGGAATTAGCTATCCAGACTTAATCGAACGTTTGGTTGACCTTGCCAAGGAAAGTTTTGACAAGCGCGAAGCGCATTTGCTATAAAAATGAAAGAGAGGGTAGAAGCCAGAACCATCACTGCAAGGTGACTAGAGTTCTCGAGCTTCGACCCTTTTTAAAGGAGTAGAAATGAAATTAACAATCTATGAAGTTGCCCAAGCTGTTGGAGCTAAAAATGATGTTAGTCTTTTTGCGAACGCCCAGTTAGAAAAGGCTGAGTTTGACAGTCGATTGATTAGAACTGGAGATTTATTTGTGCCACTCAAAGGTGTGCGTGATGGTCACGACTTTATCGAAACAGCCTTTGAAAATGGTGCGACAGCAACCCTGTCTGAGAAAGAAATCGCAAATCATCCCTATATTTTAGTAGATGATGTATTGACTGCCTTTCAAACCCTAGCTGCCTACTATCTTGAGAAAATGGCTGTAGATGTCTTTGCTGTCACAGGTTCAAATGGTAAGACGACGACCAAGGATATGCTAGCGCATTTACTGTCAACGACCTACAAGACCTACAAAACTCAAGGAAACTACAATAATGAGATTGGTCTTCCATACACAGTTCTCCATATGGCTGAAGGAACAGAAAAGTTGGTTTTGGAGATGGGACAGGATCACTTGGGAGATATTCATCTCTTGTCTGAATTGGCTCATCCAAAGATAGCCATCGTGACCTTGGTTGGAGAAGCCCATTTGGCCTTTTTCAAAGACCGTTCGGAGATTGCCCAAGGAAAAATGCAAATTGCAGATGGCATGGCTTCGAATTCCTTGCTTTTGGCCCCAGCCGACTCCATTGTAGAGGCCTACTTGCCAACTGATAAAAAGGTGGTTCGTTTTGGGCAAGGAGCAGAGTTGGAAATCACAGACTTGGTTGAGCGTAAGGACAGTCTGACCTTTAAAGCTAATTTCTTGGAACAAGCCCTTGATTTGCCAGTGACTGGTAAGTACAATGCCACTAATGCTATGATTGCTGCTTATGTGGCCCTACAAGAAGGAGTTTCAGAAGAACAAATTTGTCAGGCCTTCCAAAATCTTGAATTGACGCGTAACCGTACCGAGTGGAAGAAAGCAGCCAATGGAGCAGACATCTTGTCAGATGTTTACAATGCCAATCCAACTGCTATGAAGCTGATTTTAGAGACCTTCTCTGCCATTCCAGCCAATGAAGGGGGCAAGAAAATTGCGGTTTTAGCGGACATGAAGGAACTGGGTAACCAGTCAGTTCAACTCCATAATCAGATGATTTTGAGCCTTTCTCCAGATGTGCTGGATACCGTGATTTTCTACGGAGAAGACATTGCTGAATTGGCCCAACTTGCCAGTCAAATGTTCCCAATTGGCCACGTTTACTATTTCAAGAAAACAGAAGACCAAGACCAATTTGAAGACCTAGTCAAGCAGGTCAAGGAAAGCCTCAGTGCCAATGATCAAATCTTGCTCAAGGGCTCTAACTCTATGGACCTAGCCATGTTGGTAGAAAGTTTAGAAAATGAAACCAAGTGATTTTGTTAAGTATCTGCAAAGAATGATTGCCCTTACAGATACTGGCTTAACCTTTACAAAAGATCCTTTTGACTGTGAGCGCTACGAAGACTTGCGAAGTCTGTTATCTGAAATGTTGAATCAGGTATCAGACCTTGATGCAGACGAAGTGGCAGAACTCTTGAAACCGACCTCCGCTTATGCGACTCCCTTAATGGACGTCCGTGCTTGGATTGTTGAGGATGAGAAGATTTGTCTGGTTAGGGGACAAGGAGAGGATAGTTGGGCTTTGCCAGGTGGCTTTGGTGAAGTCGGCTATTCTCCAACTGAAAATATTCTCAAGGAAATTGAAGAAGAAACCGGTTTTAAAGCCAAAGTTGAAAGACTGCTAGCTGTTTTTGATACCAATCGTTTCCAACTACAGAGCAAACAATATGCAAAGTTTGTTTTTGAATGTAAGCTTCTCGATGGACAATTCCAAGAAAATCAAGAAATCGCTGACCTTCAATTTTTTGCAATTGACCAACTGCCGAATTTATCTGAAAAACGCATTACCAAGGAGCAAATCGAGATTCTTTGGCAGGTTTATCAAGGTCAGAGGGAGCAATATCTTGACTAAGAAGATGATTATCGTATTTCTAAATCCATTTTTGACAAATAGCATGGTATAATCCCATCTTTG
>NZ_VMMQ01000054.1:0-7821 GCF_013277295.1 Streptococcus sp. 477 | reverse complement strand
CGTGAGCTCTCATGAGCGCTGAAAGCGTAGTAACAAGGAATCATGAGAAGTCAGCCGAACCCATAGTAGTGAGGAAACTTCTGTAATGGAAGTGGAGCGAAGGGGTGAATACTCAAACAGTCTGGGGAGAGACTGTTTGAGGTCTGTCGCTAGAAAGAGAAAACGACAGATCGAAGTAATCCTACTTCACTTGTGTCTGTAAAACGAACGGTCTGATAGAACTGGACTCTGTCACGTATTGACTAGATGAAGGTTCACCAATATAAGATGTCCCTCAGGCACCAAAACAAGAAAGGAATAGGCACATGTCAAAATTGCTAGATAAGATAGTATCACGCGAAAATATGCTGGAAGCCTACAATCAAGGAAAATCCAATAAGGGCTCAGCTGGGATTGATGGAATGACTATCGAAGAGATGGATAATTATCTCAGACAAAACTGGCGCCTGACTAAAGAACTGATAAAACAGAGGAAATACAAACCTCAATCAGTCCTGCGAGTTGAAATCCCCCAACCCAATGGAGGTGTCCTTCAGCTTGGGATTCCGACAGTGATGGATAGGATAATCCAACAAGCCATTGTCCAAGCTCTTAGAGTACTTAAATGACGGCTATGAGTGGATAGTGGATATAGACCTAGAGAAATTTTTCGATAGGGTTCCTCAAGATAGATTGATGTCCTTAGTACATAACATTATCGAAGACGGAGATAGGGAATCCTTGATTCGTAAGTATCTTCATTCAGGTGTTATCATTAATGGTCAACGTCATAAAACGCTAGTTGGCACACCACAGGGAGGAAATGTATCTCCTCTCTTATCCAATGTCATGCTTAATGAATTGGACAAGGAATTAGAAAAGAGGGGACTTCGATTTGTGCGCTACGCAGATGATTGTGTGATGACGGTCGGAAGCGAGGCAGCCGCTAAGTGTGTGATGTATTCAGTCAGTCGTTTTATTGAGAAACGGCTAGGTTTGAAAGTAAATATGACCAAGACTAAGATTACCAGACCAAGAGAGCTGAAATACTTAGGTTTTGGGTTCTGGAAATCATCAGATGGTTGGAAAAGTCGTCCCCATCAAGATAGTGTTCGGAGATTTAAGCTTAAATTGAAGAAACTAACACAGAGGAAATGGAGTATAGACTTAACAAGACGTATTGAGCAACTGAATTTGTCTATTCGAGGATGGATAAACTATTTCTCATTGGGAAATATGAAAAGTATTGTCACCAGCATAGATGAGCGCTTGCGTACTCGCCTACGAGTGATTATCTGGAAGCAATGGAAGAAGAAATCGAGACGACTATGGGGATTGCTTAAGTTAGGAGTTCCTAAATGGATAGCAGATAAGGTATCTGGCTGGGGTGACCATTATCAATTAGTAGCTCAGAAGTCGGTACTAAACGTGCTATATCAAAACCAGTCCTTGAAAAACGTGGACTGGTTTCGTGTTTGGATTATTACCTTGAACGACATGTGTTAAAAGTTAGTTGAACCGCCGTATGCCGAACGGCACGTACGGTGGTGTGAGAGGGGCTAGAGATTATCCCCTACTCGATTAAGCAATTTCCTTGACATTTTTCTTATTTTGCGCTATCATATATACATATAATATATGGGAGTCTGTGTACAGTCTGAGAGGAAGTGTTAAACTTCGACCGCACCTGATCTGGGTAATGCCAGCGGAGGGAACGATACTTAGTCTGATTTTGCACCTTTTCCATATATGGTAAAGGTTTTTCTTTTTGTCAAAGGAAAACGAGAAGAGGAGGTTTTTATGAAAGCAAGCATCGCCTTGCAAGTTTTACCCCTAGCACAGGGGATTGATCGGATAGCTGTTATTGATCAGGTCATTGCTTATCTGCAAGCTCAAGAAGTGACCATGGTGGTGACACCATTTGAAACGGTCTTGGAAGGGGAGTTTGATGAGCTTATGCGCATTCTAAAAGAAGCGCTGGAAGTGGCAGGGCAGGAGGCAGATAATGTCTTTGCCAATGTCAAAATAAATGTAGGAGAGATTTTAAGTATTGATGAGAAGCTTGAAAAGTATGCTGAGACGACACATTAGTCTATTGGGCTTTCTAGGAGTCTTGTCAATCTGGCAGTTAGCAGGTTTTCTTAAACTTCTCCCCAAGTTTATCCTGCCGACACCTTTTGAAATTCTCCAGGCCTTTGCTCGTGACAGAGAATTTCTCTGGCACCATAGCTGGGCCACGTTGAGAGTGGCTTTGCTAGGTCTAATTTTGGGAGTCTTGATTGCCTGTCTCATGGCTGTACTCATGGATAGTTTGACTTGGCTCAATGACCTGATTTACCCTATGATGGTGGTCGTTCAGACTATCCCGACCATTGCCATAGCCCCTATTTTGGTCTTGTGGCTCGGTTATGGGATTTTGCCCAAGATTGTCCTGATTATCTTGACGACCACTTTTCCTATCATCGTCAGTATTTTGGACGGCTTTAGGCATTGTGACAAGGATATGCTGACCTTGTTTAGTCTGATGCGGGCCAAGCCTTGGCAAATCCTGTGGCATTTTAAAATTCCAGTCAGCCTGCCTTACTTTTATGCAGGTCTGAGGGTCAGTGTCTCCTACGCCTTTATCACAACAGTGGTATCTGAGTGGTTGGGAGGCTTTGAAGGACTAGGTGTCTACATGATTCAGTCCAAGAAACTGTTTCAGTATGATACCATGTTTGCTATTATTATTCTGGTATCGATTATCAGTCTTCTCGGTATGAAGCTGGTTGATGTCAGTGAAAAATATGTTATTAAATGGAAACGTTCGTAGAATTAGAATGTTTCAAAAAAGAAAAGAGGAAATCAAAATGAAGAAAACATGGAAAGTGTTTTTAACTGTTTTAACAGCTCTTGTAGCTGTTGTACTTGTGGCCTGTGGTCAAGGAACTGCTTCTAAGGATAACAAAGAGGCAGAACTCAAGAAGATCGACTTTATCCTAGACTGGACACCAAATACTAACCACACAGGGCTATATGTTGCCAAGGAAAAAGGTTATTTCAAAGAAGCTGGAGTGGATGTTGATTTGAAATTGCCACCAGAAGAAAGCTCATCTGACTTGGTTATCAATGGTAAGGCACCATTTGCAGTGTATTTCCAAGACTACATGGCTAAAAAATTGGAAAAAGGAGCAGGAATCACTGCCGTTGCAGCTATTGTTGAACACAATACATCAGGAATCATCTCACGTAAATCTGACAATGTAAGCAGTCCAAAAGACTTGGTTGGTAAGAAATACGGGACTTGGAATGACCCAACTGAACTTGCTATGTTGAAAACATTGGTAGAATCACAAGGTGGGGACTTTGAGAAGGTAGAAAAAGTACCAAATAACGACTCAAACTCTATCACACCTATTGCCAATGGTGTCTTTGACACTGCTTGGATCTACTACGGTTGGGATGGTATACTTGCTAAATCTCAAGGTGTAGATGCTAACTTCATGTATTTGAAAGACTATGTCAAGGAGTTTGACTACTATTCACCAGTTATCATCGCAAACAACGACTATCTGAAAGATAACAAAGAAGAAGCTCGTAAAGTCATCCAAGCCATCAAAAAAGGTTACCAATATGCTATGGAGCATCCAGAAGAAGCGGCTGATATCCTCATCAAGAATGCACCTGAACTTCAGGAAAAACGTGACTTTGTCATCGAATCTCAAAAATACTTGTCAAAAGAATACGCAAGCGACAAGGAAAAATGGGGTCAATTTGATGCAACTCGCTGGAATGCCTTCTACAAATGGGATAAAGAAAATGGTATCCTTAAAGAAGATTTGACAGATAAAGGCTTCACCAACGAATTTGTGAAATAATGACAGAAATAAGACTAGAACACGTCAGTTATGCCTATGGTCGGGAGAGGATTTTAGAGGACATCAATCTGCAGGTGACTTCAGGTGAAGTGGTTTCTATCCTAGGTCCAAGCGGTGTTGGAAAGACCACTCTCTTTAATCTAATCGCTGGGATTTTAGAAGTCCAGTCTGGGAGAATTGTCCTGGATGGTGAAGAAAATCCCAAGGGGCGCGTGAGTTATATGTTGCAAAAGGACTTGCTCTTGGAGCACAAGACGGTGCTTGGAAATATCATTCTGCCCCTCTTGATTCAAAAAGTGGATAAGGCGGAAGCCATTGCCCGGGCGGATGAAATTCTTGCGACCTTCCAGTTGACAGCTGTAAGAGATAAATACCCTCATGAACTCAGTGGCGGGATGCGCCAGCGTGTAGCCTTGCTTCGAACTTACCTTTTCGGGCACAAGCTCTTTCTCTTAGACGAGGCTTTTAGCGCCTTGGATGAGATGACCAAGATGGAACTACACGCTTGGTACCTTGAGATTCACAAGCAGTTGCACTTGACAACATTGATTATTACTCATAGTATAGAGGAGGCTCTTAATCTCAGCGACCGCATCTATATCTTGAAAAATCGCCCTGGGCAGATTGTTTCAGAAATTAAACTAGACTGGTCTGAAGATGAGGACAAGGAAGTCCAAAAGATTGCCTACAAACGTCAAATCTTGGCAGAATTAGGCTTAGAATAAGTAGAAAAATAGGGAGTTGGTGAAGATTATCCTTTACCAGCGCCCTTTTTCTTTTAAAAATGAGAAAATTTCGGTATAATAGTCAAAGATAGTCAAGGTTTAAAGAGAGAGGTGGGTTTGTAATGAGATTTAAAAATACATCGGATCATATTGAGGCCTACATCAAGGCGATTTTAGATCAATCTGGTATCGTGGAGTTGCAACGGAGTCAGTTGGCAGATACCTTTCAGGTTGTTCCTAGTCAGATTAACTACGTGATCAAGACACGCTTTACGGAAAGTAGAGGCTACTTGGTTGAAAGTAAGCGTGGTGGCGGAGGCTACATTCGTATAGGACGGATTGAGTTTTCTAGTCATCATGAAATGCTCCGGGAGCTGCTTTACTCGATTGGTGAGCGAGTCAGTCAAGAAATTTATGAGGATATTCTCCAGCTTTTGGTTGAGCAGGAATTGATGACCAAGCAGGAGATGAATTTGCTAGAATCAGTAGCTTTGGATCGCGTTTTAGGAGAAGAAGCTCCAGTTGTTCGAGCAAACATGCTACGTCAGGTCATACAAGAGGTAGATAGAAAAGGGAAGTAAGATGAACTATTCAAAAGCATTGAATGAATGTATCGAAAGTGCCTACATGGTTGCTGGACATTTTGGAGCTGGTTACCTAGAGTCGTGGCACTTGTTGATTGCCATGTCTAATCACAGTTATAGTGTAGCAGGGGCAACTTTAAATGATTATCCGTATGAGATGGACCGTTTAGAAGAGGTGGCTTTGGAACTGACTGAAACGGACTATAGCCAGGATGAAACCTTTACGGAATTGCCGTTCTCCCGTCGTTTGCAGGTTCTTTTTGATGAAGCAGAGTATGTAGCGTCAGTGGTCCATGCTAAGGTACTAGGGACAGAGCACGTCCTCTATGCGATTTTGCATGATGGCAATGCCTTGGCGACTCGTATCTTGGAGAGGGCTGGTTTTTCTTATGAAGACAAGAAAGATCAGGTCAAGATTGCTGCTCTTCGTCGAAATTTAGAAGAACGGGCAGGCTGGACTCGTGAAGATCTCAAGGCTTTACGCCAACGCCATCGTACAGTAGCTGACAAGCAAAATTCTATGGCCAATATGATGGGCATGCCGCAGACTCCGAGTGGTGGTCTCGAGGATTATACGCATGATTTGACAGAGCAAGCGCGTTCTGGCAAGTTAGAACCAGTCATCGGTCGGGACAAGGAAATCTCACGTATGATTCAAATCTTGAGCCGTAAGACTAAGAACAACCCTGTCTTGGTTGGGGATGCTGGTGTCGGGAAAACAGCTCTGGCCCTTGGTCTTGCCCAGCGTATTGCTAGTGGTGACGTGCCTGCGGAAATGGCTAAGATGCGCGTGTTAGAACTTGATTTGATGAATGTCGTTGCAGGGACACGCTTCCGTGGTGACTTTGAAGAGCGCATGAACAATATCATCAAGGATATTGAAGAAGATGGCCAAGTCATCCTCTTTATCGATGAACTCCACACCATCATGGGTTCTGGTAGCGGGATTGATTCGACTCTGGATGCGGCCAATATCTTGAAACCAGCCTTGGCGCGTGGAACTTTGAGAACGGTTGGTGCCACTACTCAGGAAGAATATCAAAAACATATCGAAAAAGATGCGGCACTTTCTCGTCGTTTCGCTAAAGTGACGATTGAAGAACCAAGTGTGGCAGATAGTATGACTATTTTACAAGGTTTGAAGGCGACTTATGAGAAACATCACCGTGTACAAATCACAGATGAAGCGGTTGAAACAGCGGTTAAGATGGCTCATCGTTATTTAACCAGTCGTCACTTGCCAGACTCTGCTATCGACCTCTTGGACGAAGCAGCAGCAACAGTGCAAAATAAGGCAAAGCATGTAAAAGCAGACGATTCAGATTTGAGTCCAGCTGACAAGGCCCTGATGGATGGCAAGTGGAAACAGGCAGCCCAGCTAATCGCAAAAGAAGAGGAAGTACCTGTCTACAAAGACTTGGTGACAGAGTCTGATATTTTGACCACCTTGAGTCGCTTGTCAGGAATCCCAGTTCAAAAGCTGACTCAGACTGACGCTAAGAAATATCTAAATCTTGAAGCAGAACTCCATAAACGGGTTATCGGTCAAGATCAAGCTGTTTCAAGTATTAGTCGTGCGATTCGCCGTAATCAGTCAGGAATTCGCAGTCACAAGCGTCCGATCGGTTCCTTTATGTTCCTAGGACCCACAGGTGTCGGTAAGACCGAGTTGGCCAAGGCTTTGGCAGAAGTTCTCTTTGATGACGAATCAGCCCTTATCCGCTTTGATATGAGTGAGTATATGGAGAAATTCGCAGCCAGCCGTCTAAATGGAGCTCCTCCAGGCTATGTGGGTTACGAAGAAGGTGGGGAGTTGACAGAGAAGGTTCGCAATAAACCCTATTCCGTTCTCCTCTTTGATGAGGTAGAGAAGGCTCACCCAGATATCTTTAATGTTCTCTTGCAGGTTCTGGATGACGGTGTCTTGACCGATAGCAAGGGACGCAAGGTCGATTTTTCAAATACCATTATCATTATGACATCGAACCTAGGTGCGACTGCCCTTCGTGATGATAAGACTGTTGGTTTTGGGGCTAAGGATATTCGTTTTGACCAGGAAAATATGGAAAAACGCATGTTTGAAGAACTGAAAAAAGCTTATAGACCGGAATTCATCAACCGTATTGATGAGAAGGTGGTCTTCCATAGCCTATCTAGTGATCATATGCAGGAAGTGGTGAAGATTATGGTCAAGCCTTTAGTGGCAAGTTTGGCTGAAAAAGGCATTGACTTGAAATTACAAGCTTCAGCTCTGAAATTGTTAGCAAATCAAGGATATGACCCAGAGATGGGAGCTCGCCCACTTCGCAGAACCCTGCAAACAGAAGTGGAGGACAAGTTGGCAGAACTTCTTCTCAAGGGAGATTTAGTGGCAGGCAGCACACTTAAGATTGGTGTCAAAGCAGGCCAGTTAAAATTTGATATTGCATAAAAATGGAGAATCAGGAGTAATCTTGATTCTCTTTTGCCAAATTTCAAGTTCAAGTTAGCCATGAAGAAGTCTTCTCTGGGTGATTTGTAGTTCAAGCATTTTTTAGGATAGTTATTAATCCAATTTTCGATGAATGCGACTTCTTTGGGAGTCGTTTTCTTAGTTCCCTTAGGTAACCATCTCCGAATGAGCCTGTTGTGATTCTCATCAGTTCCCCTTTCCCAAGAGGCATAGGGGTGCGCATA
>NZ_VMMQ01000053.1:0-980 GCF_013277295.1 Streptococcus sp. 477 | reverse complement strand
GGTATTCCCCTTCAAATTATAGTAGATTGAAACTAGAATAGTACACCTCTACTTCTAAAACATTGTTAGAAATCGATTTGACTGTCCTGATCGGTTTGTCCTATTCTTATTTCATTTTACTATACTTTCAAACCTAGCCGTTTCTCAATAAAACGACTAACTGAATACATCACACGCTTAGCGGCTGCCTCGCTTCCGACCATCATCACACAATCATCTGCGTAGCGCACAAATCGAAGTCCCCTCTTTTCTAATTCCTTGTCCAATTCATTAAGCATGATATTAGATAAGAGAGGAGATACATTTCCTCCCTGTGGTGTACCAACTAGCGTTTTATGACGCCGACCGTTAATGATAACACCTGAATGAAGATACTTACGAATCAAGGATTCCCTATCTCCGTCTTCGATCATATTATGTACTAAGGACATCAATCTATCTTGAGGAACCCTATCGAAAAATTTCTCTAGGTCTATATCCACTATCCACTCATAGCCGTCATTTAAGTACTCTAAGAGCTTGGACAATGGCTTGTTGGATTATCCTATCCATCACTGTCGGAATCCCAAGCTGAAGGACACCTCCATTGGGTTGGGGGATTTCAACTCGCAGGACTGATTGAGGTTTGTATTTTCTCTGTTTTATCAGCTCCTTAGTCAAGCGCCAGTTTTGTCTGAGATAGTCATCCATCTCTTCGATAGTCATTCCATCAATCCCAGCTGAGCCTTTATTGGATTTTACTTGATTGTAAGCTTCCAGCATATTTTCGCGTGATACTATCTTATCTAGCAATTTTGACATGTGCCTATTCCTTTCTTGTTTTGGTGCCTGAGGGACATCTTATATTGGTGAACCTTCATCTAGTCAATACGTGACAGAGTCCAGTTCTATCAGACCGTTCGTTTTACAGACACAAGTAAAGTAGGATTACTTCGATCTGTCGTTTTCTCTTTCTAGCGACAGAGCTCACGGGATAAGTC